>CAMPBZ010000129.1 GCA_946641795.1 uncultured Clostridia bacterium | reverse complement strand
TACTCTCCAAACTCCTTCAACGATTTGCGTTCGGAGGAGGTGAGTTGAACGGGGATATTTTCGGACTCCCGGTGCCAGATGCGGAGGGTGCCGTAGGGATCGGCGGAATAATCGAGGTCGCCGAGCCAATAGACGTCCACGAAGATAGCGGCGGTATCGTCCGCGATCCAAACGCCGTTGAAGGTATAGCGGAAATAGGTATAAAGCGCGGTCTCCTCGCGCACGGGGTCGGGCTCGGCGGAAACGCGCAGGGTCTCAATGGCGGAGGGGTCGGTGTTATCGGCGGCGTTTTCGGGCGTTTGATCGGTGGCGAGCAGGAGGGTGACATCAAAGTGCGTGCCCGATTTTTCGGGAACGGCGTCAAGTCCCTTATCCTCTTTGAGGTGGTTCAGGGTGCTTTTGTTGTAACGGAAGACGAGCTGCACCTGCCCGGCGTCGGGAAAGAAGGTGCAAGCGACCACCGAGAAGTAGCCCGCGTCCTTTTCGCCGCGGGTGATGGTGGCCTGTTCCTGCCGGAAGGCGGTCAGGTTGCCGTCGGCGGCGGTGTAGGCCTGCGCGAGGACGGCGTTGGGCTGGATATATTTGACCTTTTTGGGGATGCCGGCCGAGCAGAACCGCCAAAAAATGATGCCGTTGACGCCCAGAATGAGCGCGACCAGCAGCACGCGGAAAATCCGGCGCACCATACGCGGCGCTCTTGCTCTTGCCATAGCGGTTCTCCTTTCTTAAAGGTCAAGGGCGTGACAGGGCTTCGCCCCGTACCCCAGCCGCTTTTTGAAAAAAGCGGCACCAAAAACTTTTAATTATTTCACATTTTTCAACAAATCCAGCGCGTTTTGCAGAATGATTTGCGCCGAAAGGGTGTCGATGACCCCTTTGCGGTCTTTGCCGCGGGTGTTGGTTTCGTTCAAATAGCGGGTAGCCGAAACGGTGGTGAGCCGCTCGTCCATCATTGCAACGCGGACGGCGGGGCATTTTTCGGCCACCAGACCGGCAAACTCGCGGCAGCGCGCGGCGCGAAAGCCCTCGCTCCCGTCCATATTGCGGGGCAGACCGACGACCACGCAGGTCGCGCCCTTTTCGGCGGCCACGTCGGCAACGGCGGCGGCCGTTTTTTCAATGCCGCCGGGGCTGATGTAGCCAATGCCCGAAGCAAGAAAGCGCGAAGGGTCGGAGAGCGCCAGACCGGTGCGGGTATCGCCAAAATCTACGCCCAGGATGCGCCCAGACGTGTTTTTCAGTTCGGCAACTGTGCAAAGATCCATTCGTTCAGCTCCCGGTAAACTTCTTCTTTTTCAAGCTCGTTCAAAATCTCGTGGCGCATACCCGGCCACATTTTCAGGGTGACGTTCGTCATTCCGGCGGCAACCATCCGGTCGGCAACGGTGCGCGGGCCTTTTCCAAAGGCGCCAACCGGGTCTTCCTCGCCCGCCGTGACGTAGCAGGGCAGGTCTTTGGGCAGGCGCTCGGCCCATTTTTTGTCGTTCACCCAGGCCACCAGCGTAAACAGATCGTGGTAGGCGCGCACGGTGAAGGTGTAGGTGCAGAAGGGGTCGGCGTTGTACTTGTCAACGATTTTATAGTCGTGCGTCAGCCAGGCGTTGGCGGGCGCTTTCTTTTCGGTCTTTTTCATATAGCCGGCAAAGGCGATGTTTTTGAGCAGTTTGGAACGGTACCGCTCGCCGCGGAGCTTCATAATGGCGGTTGCCATCGCCTTCCCTGCTCCGGCAGGCGCCTCGGGGCCGCCGGTGCCGCAAATGACCGCCGCGCGGTAGGCCTCGCCGTGGCGCGCCAGCACCTCGCGGGCAATGAAGGAGCCCATACTGTGGCCGAACAGGATGACCGGCACGTCCGGGTAGTCTTCCTTCACCTTTTCGGTCAGGGCATAGACGTCCTCTACCAGAAAATCGGCGCCGCCGCCCGTTGCGGTAAAGCCGAGATCGTTGGCCGTAGGCGCGCTGTTGCCGTGACCGAGGTGGTCGTGGCCGACAACGAGAATGCCCGCCGCGGCAAGGGTTTTGGCATAGTCCTCATACCGGCCGAAATATTCGCACATTCCGTGCACGATCTGGAACACGGCGCGGGGCTCCCCTTCGGGAAAGACGCAGTAGCAGGCAAGCTTGGTTTTGCCGTCCTTGGACAACATACGGAATTCTTCCATGGCTCTCAACTCCTTTTTATAAAGTTTTTGGTGCCGCTTTTTTCAAAAAGCGGCGGTCTTTTTTTCGCGCTCCGCGCGAACCGAAAATGGTTTAATCAAACGCTTTTGCAAGCTCGTTCAGCGGGATTTCGCGTTCCTCGCGCGCGGCAAGATCCTTGATTTTTGCAACGCCGCGGGCAAGTTCGTCGCCGCCCAGCACCACCAGGTGCGTGCAATCGGTCTTTACGGCGTATTCCAGCTGCTTGCCAAACTTCTTTTGCCCCAGGTAGAGCGAGGTGCAAATCCCCGCGTCGCGCATTTTCTCGGTCAGGGCAAGATAGGTCTCGTACGGCACATCGTCAAACCGCGCCACCAGCACCTTGACGCCGCCGCCCAGCGACGCCGGAACCAAATTGTGGCTGGTCAGGAAGTTTTCCAGCGTAACATCGCCCATTCCAAAGCCCACGCCCGAAACCTTCGCGTTCTTGACGAACAGGCCGACCAAATTGTCGTACCGGCCGCCGCCGAACATGGCGCGGTTGTTCTCCGGCGCGTTGTCAAACACCTCAAAAACCGTTCCCGTGTAGTAGTCAAGCCCGCGGACAATGCCGAAATCGAATTTGCAATACCCGGAAAGCCCCAGCTTTTCCAGCATTTCAAACAGGGCCAGCAGTTCCTGCGCGCCCGCCGAGCCGGGGCAGAGCGCCGCCGCCTCCCGGACGTTCATTTCGTAAATCGCGTCAATTTTTGCAATCTTTTCCCCGGTCAGCCCCAACGCCGTCAGGTCGCGCTCGTACACCTCGCGCGGCACCTTCGCCCGCCGGTCGATGACCTTGGAGATCGCCTTTGCGTCGGCGCCCTCCCCGGAGATCGCCTCGATCACATCGTTGAAGAACCGACGGTTGTTGATGCGCACGGTGAACATTTCCTCGGTCGCCCCGAACGCGCGCATGACCCGAATGGCCGCTAAAATACATTCCAAGTCGGCCTCGTAACCGTCGCACCCGAAAATATCCAGGTTGACCTGCCAGAACTCGCGCAGCCGGCCGCGCTGGGTGGCCTCGTACCGGTACATATTGGGGAAGGAGAACCATTTGAGCGGGAAGGTCATCTCGCCCAGCTTGGCCGCTACCATACGCGCCACAGTGGGCGTCATTTCGGGGCGGATGGCTACGCTCCGGCCGCCGCGGTCAACAAAATTGTAGGTCTGCTTGCCGGCAAGCTCCTCGCCGCTTTTGGCCGCGTAAAGTTCCAGGCTTTCCAGCATCGGGCCGTTGTATTCCTCAAATCCCGCGTTTTCCAGCTCCCGGCGGATCACGCCGAAAAACCAGTTGCGTAACCGCATTTCCGCCGGGTAAAAATCCCGCGTGCCTTTGTAGGGTTGGGTAGAGAGTTTTTCGCTCATTTTCGGTTCCTTTCTTGCCGCCACAGGACGGTTTTTCCGAAGAAAATTTTTCATTTACTTTATTATATCATCTCCCGCACCGTTTTGCAAGGGAAAAGAAAGG
>CAMPBZ010000128.1 GCA_946641795.1 uncultured Clostridia bacterium | reverse complement strand
TTTACCACCGGGCGCAAAGAAATCATCGACCTACTCCGTCAGCGCAGCCGCCCCTACCTGTTCTCCAATACGCTGGCGCCCGCCGTTGCCGCGGGAACGCTGGCCACATTGGAAATGCTGGAAAAGGACACTTCCCGCCGCGATTATCTGGAAAGCATTGTTACCGACTACCGCAAGGCTTTGGTAGAAGCCGGTTTTGACGTCATTCCGGGTACGCACCCCTGCGTTCCGGTAATGTTCTACGACGAACACCTTGCCGCACGGATGGCGCAAAAGCTTTACGAATTGGGCATTTACGCCGTTTCCTTTACCTATCCCGTTGTTCCCAAGGGCAAAGCGCGCATTCGCACACAGGTCAGCGCCGCCCACACCAAGGAAGACCTGGCCTTTGCCGTGAAGTGCTTTATTGAGGCGCGCCGCCAGGTTATGGGCGAATAAAAACACAAGGAGATTTTGAAGATGGAACCGCTGATTTTGCATTCGCCCGTTGATTGGATTCTCTTTCTTTTGGAGGCGCTGGGAGCCGTTTCGTTTGCCGTTTCCGGCACCATTATTGCAATCAAAAAGCGGAACGACGCCGTCGGCGCGGTCATTTTCGCGCTGATTACGGCATTTGGCGGCGGATTGATCCGCGATCTTGTCATCGGCAGAAATCCTCCCGCGCTGTTTACATCAATGGAATACGCCATTCTTGCGGCGGTTTGCTTTTGCATTTCCTTTGTTCTGTTTGGCGTTGCTTTCATCGGCAAAACGGCAACCGTTCTGACCGAACGGATGCACAATGTCCTCCTGGAAGGATCGGATATGATCGGGCTTGCCCTGTTCTGCGTTCTCGGCGTGGATTCGGCCATCGGCTTTCTCGGTACCAGCGCCAACCCCGCGTTGCTGATCTTTTGCGGGTGCATCACCGGCATTGGCGGCGGCATTCTGCGCGATATTTTCTCGGCGCAAATTCCGCTGGTGTTCCGGAAGCACATTTACCTGATCCCCGCCTTGATCGGCACAAGTTGCTATGTACTGCTCCTGAATTACCTGCCGCGGCTGGCCGCAATTCTGATCTCGGTTTCCATCATTCTCGTTATCCGCATTCTTGCAATCTGTTTCCATTGGAACCTGCCAACGCCCCTGGGCAAAGAGGAAAAACAACCCGCGCCCGA
This sequence comes from uncultured Clostridia bacterium, assembly GCA_946641795.1. Classification (GTDB taxonomy): domain Bacteria; phylum Bacillota; class Clostridia; order Oscillospirales; family CAG-272; genus UMGS1865. Next base: position 2,545 of record CAMPBZ010000128.1, on the reverse strand, counting down.
AACAAAAGCGTGATTTTTGCGGTATTTTCCTACATATTTTGCGAAAAGCACCGTAAAAAAGCAAATCAAAAGGCGTTTCGCCTTCTGCCCGTTCAAAGCACAGACAAAAGCGAAACGCCGTTTTTTTCGGATCAGATCAGCCCTGCGCCTCTTCTTTCGGCTTAAAGGTAGAGCAAACCGTTTCCTCCGAGCAATGGGCGCAATCCGGCCCTACTGAAATCTCGTGCGCGGTGCAGTTGGTGGCCTCATCGTGGTAGTAACAATTCTCCACGTTGCAGCGGATCCCCTCAATTTTGCAATGGCTCTTTTTGCGGTCAAATTCTTTTTCCATTGTTTCTCCCTCTCTGTTTTTTTGATTTCCGAAGGGGGCGTTCCCCTTCGCTTTACAGGTTTCCCTGAAAATTCCTTTTTTATTCAACGAAAGGAGAACGCTTCCGTGGCATTGTTTGTAATTGCCGATCTGCACCTCTCTTCCGATCAATCCAAATCAATGGAAGTTTTCGGGGCGAGATGGACCGACTATATGAAAAAGCTGGAAAAGAACTGGAACGCGGTGGTCGGCCCAAACGATACCGTGGTTTTGCCCGGCGACATTTCCTGGAGCCTGCGCCTGGAAGACTCGGTTGCGGACTTTCGCTTTCTGGACGCGCTGAACGGGCAAAAACTGGTTGGAAAAGGCAACCACGATTTCTGGTTTTCCACCAGCTCCAAAGTGTCGGCCTTTTGGCGTGAACACGGCTTTGCCAGCCTGCATATCCTTTACAATAACGCCTACCTTGCCGATCATTGCATTGTTTGCGGCTCGCGCGGCTGGTTTACCGAGGAAGAACAGCAAAACACGAAGGACGAAGTTGATTACGCAAAAATCATCAACCGCGAGGTCATTCGCCTGAACATCAGCCTGAAAGAGGCCGTAAAACTGCGGGAAACCGACGGCCGGAACTTGCCTTTGGTGGCGTTTTTACATTTTCCACCCGTTTGGGGCGGGTTCGTTTGCCGCGAAATTCTGGATGTTCTGCACGCATACGGCGTTGAAACCTGTTATTTCGGTCATATCCACGGAGCCTATTCCGCGCCGCAGAAATTTGCCTTTGAAGGGATCGATTTCCGGATCTGCTCCGCCGATTATCTCCAATTTACCCCAATTCCCGTTTTCCTTTCCTGATTTTTCAAAAAAAGCATTGACAAAAGATAGAAAAACAAGTAAAATATAGATTGTATGCAATTCATTATTTGGAGGAAGTTTTAAAATGAGCCTGATCAAATCCGAAAAATCCAAAAAGGAGAAAAACGTTTATACGTTGCAATTCTCCGTTGACAAGGAAACTTTTGCAAAAGCCGTTTCCACCGCTTACCATAAAAAGGCGGCCAAAATTACCATTCCCGGCTTCCGCAAAGGAAAAGCGCCCCGCACCATTATTGAAAAAATGTACGGCAAGGGCTTTTTCTATGAGGATGCTTTCAACGAAGTGCTCCCCAACGCCTGGACCGAAGCTGCCGCCGCAAGCAAGCTGGACATTGTCGGCCATCCCGAATTTGACGTTGTTTCGGTGGACGAAGGCGACACCGGCGTCGTATTCTCGGCAAAAGTGTTCGTAAAACCCGACGTGAAAATCGAAGACTACCTCGGCATTGAGGCGGAAAAGAAAGTCGAGCCCGTTACCGAAGAGGAAGTTGACCGGGAGATCGACACCATTCGCGAGCGCAACGCACGCGAGACCGAAGTCACCGACGGCGTCAGCGTGATGGGCGATATTTGCCACATTGACTATGAGGGATCGGTAGACGGCGTTCCCTTTGAAGGCGGAAAAGGCAGCGACTACCCGTTAAAGCTCGGTTCGGGCAATTTCATTCCCGGATTTGAGGAACAGGTTGCCGGCCACAAGTTGGAAGAAGAGTTTGACGTAAACGTCACCTTCCCCGAAGATTACCACGCCAAAGAGCTTGCCGGAAAAGCGGCTGTTTTCAAAACGGTAATTCATAAGATCCGCCACATTGAGCTTCCCGCTGCGGACGACGATTTTGCAAAAGATGTTTCCGAATTTGATACATTTGCTGAATACCGCGCCGATCTGAAGGCAAAAATTGAAAAGCGGCACGAGGATGAGGCCGATAAGAAGTTTGAAGAACAGCTCCTGGACGCGCTGATTGAAAAACTGAAAGCCGACATTCCCGAAGTGATGTTTGAAACCGAGACCGACAACTTTGTACGCGATTACGAAAGCCGGATGCGTATGCAGGGGCTGGATCTGGAAACCTACTTCAAGTACACCGGCATGACGATAGATTCTTTGCGCGAGCAACTGCGCCCGCAGGCCGAAAAGCAGGTCAAACTGCGTCTCGCTTTGGAAAAGATCGCAAAGCTGGAAAAAATTAAAGTCGGCAAAAAGGATATTGACGAGGAGATCCAGCGGATCGCCGCCGCTTACCAGATGGAATCGGATCAGGTGCGCGATATGATCCCCGAAGACTCCATTGTGGAAGACCTGAAAGTGAAAAAAGCAATGGATCTTGTAAAAGAAAAAGCAGTTATCAAAGCCTGATT
>CAMPBZ010000127.1 GCA_946641795.1 uncultured Clostridia bacterium | reverse complement strand
ACCGACGCGCACGGCAAAACGGTCAATTTTGAAAACACCGTTATCGTCATGACCCCCAATGCCGGCTCGGATCACTCCGCGGCGTTGGCAGGCTTTTCTGCCAACGAGGAGATTTCGGGCAAGGATCGCACCGAAAAGGCGCTTTCTTCCTTCCTGCGTCCCGAATTTTTGAACCGTGTGGACGAGATCATCACCTTCCGCTCGCTGGACGAAGCCGATTTTGAAAAAATTGCCGGCATTCAGCTCTCCGAGCTTGCCGCCGCCCTGAAAGAAAAGAACATCAATCTGACCTTCACAGACGCGGCAAAGGCCTTGATCGCCAAAAAATCCTTCTCCCGCCGTTACGGCGCGCGCAATATGCGGCGCTATATCCAAAGGGAAGTGGAGGATCGCCTGGCCGAGTTGATCATCTCCGATTACGCGCATACCTTTACGCAGGCGAAGATCGACGCGGACGGCGAAACCCTGAAAATTCTTTGTCTTTAATTGCAAATCAAAAGCGGCCGTTTCTTTCTATTTTAGGGGAGAAGCGGCTGCTTTTTGCGGTACTTTCTGCTAAAAGTCCTCTTTTTTGCATATATTTCAATATGCGGAAAGGAGTTGAATAGATGAAACGATATAATACTGCCGAACTGCGCAAATTGCAGATTATCAATATTTGTGACGGAAGCTGCCTCGGCTTTGCAACCGATTTTGAATTTGAAGCCGAGCCGGAATGCGGCAAAATGCTCGCCCTGGTCATTGGCGGCAGCTCCGGCTTTTTCGGGTGGGGGAGAAAGGACGATCTGGTCATCCCCTGGCGGCTGATCGAGTGCATTGGAGAGGACACCATTCTGGTGCGAATTGGGAAAGGGGAAATGTCTGCCTGCTTTTGCCCCTGCAAACCGAGCAAAAAGAAGGGGAAAATATGAACTTTTTGTAAATTTTTACAGGTGTTCTTGATTTTCCGTATATTATATGATATACTACAACTCGATTGCGCGCCAAAGCGGCAAACGCAATCAAAAAATATCACACACACCGCGGCAAAAGCTGCGTCGGTGCCGCCTTTCCGGGCGGTCAGCGCAGGATTCCCGCAGTGGTGGAAAAACCGAAGGAGGACATGAAAAATGTCAGTTATCTCGATCAAGCAGTTGCTTGAAGCCGGTGTTCATTTCGGACACCACACCAGACGTTGGAACCCCAAAATGGCCGAGTACATTTTCACGGAGCGCAATGGTATTTATATCATTGACCTGCAAAAAACCGTGAAAAAGTTTGACGAAGCTTACGCGTTCGTTCGCGAGCTTTCCGAAAACAACGGCACGCTCCTGTTTGTGGGCACCAAAAAGCAGGCCGCCGAAGCCATTAAGGAAGAGGCTACCCGCTGCGGAATGTACTATGTCAACGTTCGTTGGCCGGGCGGTATGATGACCAACTTCAAGACCATCAAAAAGTCCATCAACCGTCTCAACAGCCTGTACCGGATGCAGGAAGACGGCACCTTTGATTTGCTTCCCAAAAAGGAAGTTGCCGCTATGCAGAAAGAGATCTTCGATCTGGAAAAGAGCTACGGCGGTATCAAATCGATGGAGCGCCTGCCTGACGCCGTGTTCATCGTTGACCCCAAGAAGGAACGGAACGCCGTTCTGGAAGCAAAGAAACTGGGCATTCCGGTTGTTGCAATCGTGGATACCAACTGCGATCCCGACGACGCCGACTATATCATTCCCGGTAACGACGACGCGATCCGCGCCATCAAATTGATCTCCTCCGCGCTTGCCGACGCTATTATCGAGGGCAAACAGGGCGAGGAAACCGCCGCCGCTGAAGAAGCCGCCGAGGCTCCTGCCGAGGCTACCGACGCCGAGTAAGAGAAAGGAGCAAAAAAATGGCTACCATTACCGCAAAAGACGTTGCCGCTCTCCGTGCAAAAACCGGGATCGGTATGATGGAATGCAAAAAAGCGCTTGTTGAAGCCGACGGCGATATGGACGCCGCTGTTAAGATCCTTCGCGAGAAGGGCGAGCTGAAAGCCGAGTCCAAAATGGCAACCAGAATTGCCGCCGACGGACTTGTTGAAATTCTGAAAGAGGGCAACAAAACCGCTATCATTGAGGTCAACTCGGAAACCGACTTCGTTGCCAAGAACGAAACCTTTAAGGCTTTCGTAACCGATCTGCTGAAAATCATCATCAAAGACGCGCCGAAGGACGTTGACGCTCTGATGGCTTGTCAGTTTGACGCAGAAATGACGGTTGACGCCAAATTGAAGGAAATGATCTTCAAGATCGGCGAAAAGCTGACCGTTCGTCGTTTCGCCGTTGTAGAGGGCGTTACCAGCACCTATATCCACGGCAACGGCTCCATCGGCGTGGTTGCAAAGTTTGAGACCAACGTTGCCGACAAACCCGAGTTTGCCGCTTTTGCAAAGAACATTGCTCTGCAAATCGGCGCTTATCCCACTCCCTACCTCTGCCGCGAGCAGGTTCCCGCAAGCGTTTTGGAAGAGGAAAAGAAAATTCTGCTTGCCCAAATCGCAAACGATCCCGCAAACGCCAGCAAGCCCGACGCCATCAAAGAAAAAATGGTTCTGGGCCGCATTTCCAAGTTCTATGATAACAACTGCCTCTTGGATATGACCTACGTCAAGGACGAGGATATGAAGGTTGGCCAGTATGTCAAAGCAACGGCAAAAGAGCTGGGCGGCGAAATCGCCATCGTAGAATTCTACCGCTTTGAAAAAGGCGAGGGTATTCAAAAGAGAGAGGAAAACTTTGCAGAAGAAATTGCAAAGATGACCGCCGGCAAATAAGTTTTTCAAAGAAAAGGGCTGCGTATGAAAATGCGCGGCTCTTTTTTTATTATTTTTCTATGTTTTTCCAAAAAAGTGTTTACAAAATATCTTTTTTGTAGTAAAATTAAAAGGAAGAAATCAAAAAGGAGAATTGCGTTTATGGATCAACCGAAATATCGGCGCGTTTTGCTCAAACTTTCCGGGGAGGCGCTTGCCGCAGGAAGCAATGAAATCCTCAATTTTGCATTTGTTGAAAAGGTTGCAAAGGTCATTCACAAGTGCGTCAAAGCCGGCGTACAGGTTGCCGTCATCGTTGGCGCCGGAAATATCTGGCGCGGGCGCCAGGGCGGCAAAATGGATCGCAACCGGGCCGACTATATGGGAATGCTGGCAACGGTGATCAACTCCATTGCCTTGCAGGATTCCTTTATTGCCGAGGGAATGGACGCCGTTGTGCTGACTTCTGTTCCCATGAAAGCGTTTGCCGATCCCTATACGGCGCGTGACGCCGATGCGGCTCTCAAAGCCGGAAAGGTCGTCATTTTCGGCGGCGGATTGGGTTCGCCTTACTTCTCGACCGATACCGCCGCGGTTCTTCGCGCAGCCGAGATCAAAGCGGATTGTATTCTGATGGCGAAAAACATTGACGCCATTTACAGCGACGATCCGAAGAAGAATCCCAACGCCGTTCGCTATACCGACCTGACCTACCGCAGAATTCTTGACGAAGGATTGCGTGCGCTGGACTTTTCGGCAACCATCTTTTGCATGGATAACGATTTACGCGGATACGCCTTCGGACTTTCCGATCCCGAAAATATTTACCGCGCCGTCATGGGCGAAGCGGTTGGAACTGAAATTCATAATTGAAAGGGGAAAACACCATGAAATTCGACACGACCCACACCAAAGAGAAAATGCAAAAAAGCGTT
>CAMPBZ010000126.1 GCA_946641795.1 uncultured Clostridia bacterium | reverse complement strand
AGCACAAGAAAAAGAGCGAAGAAAACTTCTTCGCTCTTTTTCTTTCTACGCCCGCGTTCCGCGGGCGGGCGCGGCCGATGAGATGCTTTCTGCTTTTTCGCCTCATCCACCGCAAGCGGTCCCCCTTCCCCTGCGAGGGGAAGGCACAGAATGTTGCCTGCGGCAGATACAGCGAAGGTGCCTGAGTGGCAGCGGTCAAAATTTGGGCACCGCAACAGGGGAAGGCATAGAGCGCCGCTCTTTGCAGATAATGGCTTTATTTATCCATTTTGTTTCATTTTGCTTTCTTAAAAAAACATTTTTTTCTAATTTCTAAATCCGAAGCGGTGGCTTTGTCTGCCTTCCCCTCGCAGGGGAAGGGGGGACCATCGTAGATGGTGGATGAGGCGAGAAAAACGAAAAAACAAGAAAAACAAATTTCTATAAGTAAAAAAATGCCGTTTTTGCAAACCAAGAACTGGCGCCAGTTCTTGGGCTCACAAAACCGGCCTTATATCACCAAAAAAATAAAGCTCCACCCGGAGCGGTGTATAAAGCCGCTTTCAAAAAAAACTCCAAAAAACTTGTTTGGGAGTTTTTTGAAAGAAGGGGAGCGCGAGGGGGAGGAAACTTTTTTGCAAAAAAGTTTCCTCCCCCTCGCGGCCTTCTCTCTCCCTTACCAAATCTCCACAAGCTCCTCGTTCCGAAACACCGCGGCGGAGTTGTCGGAAAGGCAGAGCCAACGGCTGCGGTCGGGTTCGGGGACGGCGGCGAAAAAGTCGTCGCGGCGCAGGTTAAAGTGGGGGCAGGCGGCGCCGGGGAGAATGCCCAAGCCCTTTTGGCGGGAATAAGGGGTTGGAACGCCGTCCACGGAGCTGTCGGTAAACATTTCCTCAAACCAGCAAATGGCGCCGGCCGAAAGCCCGGCAACGACCACGCCGGCGCGGTAGGCGGAAAGAATGCGGTCGAGCAGACCGTCGGTCTTCCAATGGTCAAGCATAAACAAGGTGTCCCCGCCGCCAATGTAGATCAGGTCGGCCGCGGCGAATTTTGCGTCCAGCTTTGCGGGGTCGGGGGTATGAAAAACGGTGAGGGCAACGTCGGTTTTCCAGCCCAGCTCGCCGGTATAGGTTTTGTGAAAGGTGTTATAATAGGGCATAAAGTCGTGGCTCGCGGTGCCGATAAAGAGGGCGCAGGGGCGTTTTTCGCCGGCGTGGGACGCGGCCAGAGCGGCAATTTTCCGGTCGAGCGGGAGGGTCTCTTTGGCGCGCAGGTCGCCGCCGCCCAGCAGAACGAAGGTGCGATCGGGCATAGAGGAAAACATCCTTTCGGTTTTTTCTTTATTTTAGCACGGGAAGGGCAAAAATGCAACCGAAAGGGCAAAGTTGCGCGCGAAAAATGGAAAAATCACCAAAAAACGGGCGTTTTCGGGCGCGAGAATTGGCAAATCTCACACTTTTCTTTTTTGCCGCCGGTATGGTATAATATAATGTAAATTTGTTACTATGGGGGAAACTATGATTAGAGAAGATTTGCGAAACGTTGCCATTATTGCCCACGTTGACCACGGCAAGACCACGCTGGTGGACGGACTGCTCAAACAGGGCGGCGTTTTCCGGGATAACCAGGAGACGGTGACCTGCGTAATGGACTCCGGCGACCTGGAACGCGAGCGCGGCATTACCATTCTTGCCAAAAACACGGCGGTACACTATAAAAACGTCAAAATCAACATTATCGACACCCCCGGCCACGCCGACTTTGGCGGCGAAGTGGAGCGCATTCTCAAAATGGTGAACGGCGTAATCCTTTTGGTGGACGCCGCCGAAGGCCCCATGCCGCAGACCCGGTTTGTGCTGCAAAAGGCGCTGGAACTGAACCACCGCGTCATCGTTTGCATCAACAAGATCGACAAGCCGGATGCGCGCCTGGGCGAGGTAGAGGACGAGATTTTGGAACTGCTGATGGATCTGGGCGCCAACGACGAACAGCTGGATAGCCCGATGCTGTATTGCTCCGGCCGCGCCGGCACCGCCAGCGAGGATCCGAACGTTCCCGGCGAGGATCTGCGCCCGCTGTTTGAAAAGATCCTTTCCTACATTCCCGCGCCCACGGGCGACGAAACCGGCGATTTGCAGCTGCTCGTTTCGTCCATCGACTACAACGATTACGTCGGGCGCATCGGCATTGGCCGCATTGACCGCGGCTCCATTCGCGTGGGGCAGGAGGTTGCCGTTTGCAACTACCACGATCCCGCGCTGCTCAAAAAGACCAAAGTAGTGTCTCTTTACCAGATCGACGGCCTTGCCCGCGTGCCGGTGGACAACGCCAACGTTGGCGACATCGTTTGCTTTTCCGGCGCGGGCGACATCACCATCGGTGATACGCTGACGGCGGTGAACAACCCCCAGCCGTTGGAGTTTGTCAAGGTCTCCGAGCCGACGATGGAAATGACCTTTTTGGTGAACGACAGCCCCTTTGCCGGCAAGGAGGGCAAGTTTGTTACCTCCCGCCAGCTGCGCGAGCGGCTCTACCGCGAACTGCTCAAAGACGTTTCCCTGCGTGTGAACGACGGCGAGACCACCGACGAGTTCCGCGTTGCGGGCCGCGGCGAAATGCACCTTTCCATCCTGCTGGAAACCATGCGCCGCGAGGGCTTTGAGCTTGCCTGCTCCAACCCGCGCGTGCTGTATAAGGAGATCGACGGCGTCAAGCAGGAGCCGATGGAACGCGTCCTTTTGGACGTTCCCAACGATATGGTGGGCGTTGTGGTGGAAAAACTGGGTCAGCGCAAAGGCGACCTGATCTCAATGAACCCGGTCGGCTCGCGCACCCGCATTGAGTACGTCATTCCCGCGCGCTGCCTGTTCGGCTACCGCTCCGAGTTTTTGACCGCCACCCACGGCGAGGGCGTGATCAACTCCATTTTTGACGGCTACGCTCCCTACCGCGGCGAAATTCAAATGCGCTTTACCGGCTCGCTCATCGCTTCCTGCGCCGGCGAGACCACCCGCTACGGTCTTTACAAGACCCAGGAGCGCGGCCAGCTCTTCGTCGGCCCGCAAACCCAGGTCTACGAGGGTATGATCGTTGGCGAAAACCCCAAGTACGATGACATTGCCGTCAACCCCTGCCAGAAAAAGCAGCTGACCGCCATCCGTTCGGCCGGCGCCGATGAAAAACTCATCCTCACGCCGCCCAAAATCTTTACCCTGGAAGAAGCCATCGAGTTCATCACCGATGACGACCTCATCGAAATTACGCCTAAATCCATCCGCCTGCGCAAAAAAACCTTGAATACCGAACTGCGTATGAAGGAAATGATGCGCCGCCGCAGAGCTTTAGAGGCGAATAAGTGATTTTAGGGTAAGGTCGCGAGAGGGGGAAGAACTTTTTGCAAAAAGTTCTTCCCCCTCTCGCGCTCTCCCCTTTTTCAAAAACTCCAACCACAGGTTGGGAGTTTTTGAAAATGAGGTTATTCTCCGCTCCGGGTGGAGCTTTATTTTTTTGGCGATACAAAATCGGTTTTGCAAACCAAATAACCGGAACCGGGCTTGCCCGGCCCGGCAGTGCCGGGTTTCGGTTCTTGGATCGGCCAAACCCGTTTCTACTTACTTTCTAAACTACACCAGTTCTGTTACAAACGCCTTTTCAAGTATTCTAACCCAGTTCAGTGAGCCCAAGATTTGGCCCCCGCCTTGGCGGGCGGCACTGCCGGGCGGCCAAACCCGTTTCTACTTACTTTCCGAACTACACCAATCCTTCCGGCTTTCCCTTTG
>CAMPBZ010000125.1 GCA_946641795.1 uncultured Clostridia bacterium | reverse complement strand
GTATCAATATGATCCCGCCTGGAAGACCGAACTGGAAAGCGTTTCCCACCGGGAGTACGGAACCGGGTTCTTCTTTTCCGAGCCGATGGACGAGCCGCAAGTGGTAAGCACCTGCGGGTACCTGCGCGAAAAAGCATATTTTTCCACCGCCACCGAATATCATAGGGATGAAATGGAAATCCTGCGCGCCTGCGGGATCTCCGAAACCAATGAAAACGGCCGGCTCTACCGGTTCATCCAGCGCAACAAGGTTGCCGTGGGCGACGCGGCCGAGCTGGTCACGCCGGGCAAGATCGGGCAGGCTTTTACGGTGACCGAGCTTTACGCGCCGGACGGAAGTCCGCTTCCGGCAACGCCGCACCCCTCTATGATCTACTGGTGCCGCGTGCCGTTTGCGGTAGAGGAAGGCGATATTCTGCGCGCCGGCGTTGCGCGCGGTTTGGAGGTTCGACCGCCCGATTGTTGACCGTTTTCGGAAAGGATGCGTCCCGTGGCGGCAATCGAATTTCTCAAAGCGGTTTTTTACGGCATTCTGGAAGGGGTTACCGAGTGGTTGCCCGTCAGCTCCACCGGGCATTTGATTTTGCTTTCCGAGCGGCTTCCGTTCGCCTTTTGCAACGACCAGGCCGTGCTGGAAGCCTTTTGGGAGCTGTTTGAGGTCGTGGTTCAAATCGGCGCCGTTTGCGCGGTACTGGTACTGTTTTTCGGGCGGCTGTTCCCGTTTGGGAACGGAAGAACGCGCGCGGAAAAACGCGGCGCGCTCCGGCTTTGGGGCAAGGTGCTTCTGGCCTCGATTCCGGCGGCAATGTTCGGTCTGCTGGGCGACCGGCTTTTGGAAAAACTGACCGGGAAAGACCTGGACGGCTGGTTTTACAACGGCCCCGTGGTCGCCTCGGCGCTCATTTTTTACGGCATTGCTTTCCTGCTTTTGGAACGGTTGCGCAAAAAACGTCCGCCAATCATCGGCTCCGTGGAAGCAATCACGCCCAAAACGGCGGTCGGCATCGGGCTTTTCCAGGTGCTTTCGCTCATTCCGGGAACTTCGCGCTCCGGCTCCACCCTGCTGGGCGCCTGCCTGTTTGGCGTTTCACGCGCTCCGGCGGCCGAGTTTTCCTTTTTTATGGCGGTGCCGGTCATGTTCGGCGCGGGCGCTGTCAAAGCGGTCGGCTTTGTTCAAACAATGGGAAAAACCGGGCTTTCTCTGCCGCCGGTCGGCTGGTTTTTGCTGGCGGTGGGAACGGTGGTTTCGTTTCTCGTATCGTTGGCGGTCATCCGGCTGTTGACCGATTTTGTAAAAAAACACACGCTCGTGCCGTTCGGCGTTTATCGCATTCTGCTCGGCGCGGCGGTATGGATTTGGTATTTGGTGAAATGAAGAAAGAAAAAAAGCTGGCGGTGGCGTATCCCGTCATCGTGGAAGGAAAATACGATAAGCTTCGCCTGGAAACGGTGATTGAGGGAACCATCCTGACCACCGACGGTTTCGGCATTTTCAAAAAGGCCGAAAAGCAGGCGCTTTTCCGCGCGCTCGCTAAAAAAACGCCGCTCATCGTTCTGACCGACAGCGACGGCGCCGGCAAGGTGATCCGCGGGCATCTTTCCTCGCTTATTCCGCCCGACCGGCTGATCCAGCTGTACATCCCGCGCATTCCGGGGGTGGAAAAGCGCAAAAGCGCCGCTTCCGCCGAGGGAATGCTGGGCGTTGAGGGAATGGAGCGCGAACTGCTTTTCCGTCTATTCGGGCCGTTTGCCGCAGGACAGGCACCGGTGGAACGGGCGGAGATCACCAAAACCGATTTTTATCTGGACGGGCTGACGGGCGGCACCGAAAGCCGCCGCAAACGCGACGCGTTTGCCGCGCTGTTCGACCTTCCCGCGGGAATGACGCCGGGCGCTCTGCTCGCCGCCGTTCAAATTATTTGCACCAAAGAGGAATATCACGCGGCGGTGGACAGGCTCAATGCCGGTGCCGCCGGAAAGGAGCGCGTATGAATGCATTGTTCGGCCCCGGCGGAAACGGGGAATGGTTCTTCCGCGAGGGAATGAAATCCACCCTGCAAGCGCCCGGCTGGCTTGCGGAAAAGGGCTTGGACGCCTACGAATACGAGGCGGGCAACGGCGTTGCCGGCAGCGAGGCCACGCTGGAAGCCATTGGCAAAAAAGCCAGGGAACACGGCATTAAAATGTCCATTCACGCGCCCTATTTCATCTCGCTTTCGGGCGTAGAGGAAGAAAAACGCCTGAAAAGCATTGAGTACATTCAAAAATCGCTCTGGGCGGCAGAACTGCTCGGGGCCGATACCGTAGTCATTCACAGCGGCAGTGCCGCAAAAATTTCGCGCGAGGAGGCCATGCGCCTTTCGCGCGACACGCTGGAAAAAGTTGCCGCCGCGGTGGGGGATACCCCTTGCGCCGCCCTCGGCATTGAAACCATGGGAAAGATCAACCAGCTGGGAACGCTGGAAGAGGTGCTGGAACAATGCAAAACCGCACCCATCTATGCGCCGGTGGTGGATTTCGGGCACCTGAACGCCCGCGCGCTCGGCGGCGCGTTTCCGACCGCCGACGAGTATCGCCGCGTATTTGATACCATTGCCCTAACGCTGGGGGACAAGTACGCGCAAAACCTGCATTGCCATTTTTCCAAAATCGAATACACCGCGGCAGGGGAGAAAAAGCACCTTACCTTTGCGGACACGGTCTTCGGCCCGGCGTTTGAGCCGCTTGCCGAGGCCATCGTGCGCGAAGGGGTGTCGCCGCGCATCATCTGCGAGTCTGCCGGAACGCAGGCCGAGGACGCGCTGTTTATGAAACAGACTTATCTTGCCGCTTTTGCAAAACAGAACTGAAAAAAGGATTGATCCATGAACGATTTGAATATTTCCTATCTTGCCGCAAAGCGCGCGCTGTTTGAGCGCGCCTATGCGACCTTAAACGAGCGCCAGCGCGAGGCGGTATTCACCGTCAACGGCCCGCTGTTGGTGCTTGCCGGAGCGGGGAGCGGCAAAACCACCGTCCTGGTGCGCCGCATCGCTTTTCTGATCCGCTACGGCAACGCCTATTTCAGCGAGTACGTTCCGGCCGACATTTCGCGCGAGCAGGTGGAAGCCCTGCGCACCGCGCACATCTCCTCGGCCGAGGAACTGCACGCAATGCTCCCGCAGTTTGCCGAGGCGCCCTGCGCGCCCTACCGCGTACTGGCCATTACCTTTACCAACAAAGCCGCCGGCGAGATCAAAGCGCGCCTTGCCGACCTGTTCCCGGAAGACCCGGAGGCGGCCGGCGAGATCTGGGCGGGCACCTTCCATTCGGTTTGCGTCCGCATCCTGCGCCGCCACGGCGAGCTTTTGGGGTACCGCCCCAACTTTACCATTTACGATACCGACGATGCAAAAAAGTCGATGCAGGAGGCGATGAGCCGCTGCCGGATCGATGAAAAGCTGTTGCCGGTCAAAGGGGTTATGAACGTTATCAGCCGGGCAAAGGACCGGCTCGTAACGCCCGAGGAGTTTTCGCTGGAAGCCGGGGACGATTTCCGGCTCAAACAGGTGGCGCGGATCTACGCCGCCTATCAGGATATCCTGCGCGAATCCAACGCGATGGATTTTGACGATCTGATTATGCAAACGGTCAAACTGCTGCAAAACCACCAGGACGTGTGCGAGGCCTACCAGCGGCGGTTCAAGTACGTTTGCGTGGATGAATATCAGGATACCAACAAGGCGCAGTTTGAGCTGACGCGCCTGCTTGCCGGCGGGTACGGCAACCTGATGGTGGTGGG
>CAMPBZ010000124.1 GCA_946641795.1 uncultured Clostridia bacterium | reverse complement strand
GCCCTTCCCGACGTGCGCGACGGCCTCAAACCCGGCCAGCGCCGCATTCTGTACGCTATGTGGGAGGATGGATTAACACACTCCAAACCCTTCCGCAAGTCGGCAACCACCGTTGGTAACGTGCTGGGTCGGTATCACCCGCACGGCGACGCCGCGGTTTACGACACCATGGTACACATGGCGCAGGATTTCCGTATGCGCTATTTGCTGGTGGAAGGCCACGGAAACTTCGGCTCGGTGGACGGCGACGGTGCCGCCGCATATCGTTACACCGAGGCGCGGTTGAGCAAAATCTCGGACGAGATGATGCGCGACATTGAAAAGAACGCGGTGCCAATGGTGCCAAACTTTGATAACCGTATGCAGGAGCCCTCGGTGCTTCCCGCGCGCTTTCCCAACCTGCTGGTCAACGGCTCCATGGGCATTGCCGTGGGTATGGCAACCAACATTCCGCCCCACAACCTGGGCGAGGTGATTGACGCCACCGTTTACCGCATGGAGCATCCCGAATGCTCGGTTGACGAGCTGATGGAGTTTGTCAAAGGCCCGGATTTCCCCACCAGCGCCATTATTTACGGCGTCAACGGCATCAAGCAGGCCTACGCCACCGGCAAGGGGCACCTGATGGTGCGCGCCCGCGCCGTGGTCGAGGAGGAGAACCGCCGCATTATCTTTACCGAAATCCCCTATGCCGTCAACAAGAGCCAGCTTTGCGAATCCATTGCGGCCTGCGTGAAGGAAAAGAAGATCGACGGCCTTGCCGACCTGCGCGACGAATCCGGCCGCGACGGTATGCGTATCGTGGTGGAATACCGGCGCGACGCCAACCCGCAAATCATTCTCAACCAGCTCTATCGCTACACGCAGTTGCAGGCCACCTTTGCCGTCAACCTGCTGGCGCTCGTGAAAAACGAGCCGAAGGTGCTCACCCTCCCGCAAATTCTGGATTACTACATTGCCCACCAGGAAGAGGTCATTCGCCGCCGCACCCAGTTTGATCTGGAAAAGGCCGAAGCGCGCGCCCACATTTTTGAGGGCTACAAGATCGCGCTGGACAACATTGACGACATTGTTGCCCTGATGAAAGCGGCAAAATCCATTCCCGACGCCAAGGCCGCCCTTTCCGAGCGGTACGGCCTTTCCGACGCGCAGGCGCAGGCCATTGCCGAAATGACCCTGGGCCGCCTGACCGGCCTGGAACGCGAAAAGATCGAGGAAGAGCTGGCGCGACTGGAAGCGCTGGTTGCCGAACTGCGCGGCATTCTTGCCGACGAGGGGAAGATCCGCGAGATCATCAAAACCGAAATGACCGAGATCCGCGATAAGTACGCCGACCCGCGCCGCACCGAGATTGTCCAGGCCGAGCAGGAGATTGTTCTGGAAGACCTGATCGAGCGGCACGCCTGCGTCATTACGCTCACCAACGCCGGCTATATCAAGCGCCTGCCGGCCGATACCTACACCGCCCAAAACCGCGGCGGCAAGGGTATTATCGGTATGGGAACCAAGGAAGAGGACTTCATTGAAAAGGTGATTGCAATGAACAGCCATTCCTATCTCTTAATGTTCACCAACACCGGCAAGGTGCAAATGCGCAAAGCTTATATGATCCCCGAAGCAAGCCGCACCGCCAAAGGGCAAAACCTGGTCAACATTCTGGAACTGTTGCCCGAGGAGAAGATCACCGCCGTTGTCGCTGTGGACGAGTTCACCGACCACGAGTACCTGACCATGGTCACCCGCCGCGGCGTCATCAAAAAGACCCTGCTTTCCGACTTTGAATACCAGCGCAAGGGCGGCAAAATCGCCATTTCGCTGGACGAGGGCGACGAGCTGTTGTTCGTCACCCGTACCGACGGCGAACGCGAGCTGATGCTTGCTACGCGCGGCGGCATTGCCGTCCGCTTTGCCGAGGCGCAGGTGCGCGCTATGGGCCGCACGGCGCGCGGCGTGCGCGGTATTTCGCTCCGCAACGGCGACGAAGTGGTTGGCGTTACCCTGGTGGAACAGGGCAAGGAGCTGCTCTGCGTTACCGAAAACGGCTTTGGCAAACGCAGCCCGTTCGACGACTTCCGCCTGATGGCGCACCGCGGCGGCTACGGTATGAAATGCTATAACGTTACCGATAAGAGCGGCGCCCTCACCGGCATCGCCTCGGTGGACGACGACCTTGACCTGATGCTCATTACCGCCGGCGGCACCATCATCCGTACCCCCGTTGCCGGCATTCCCACCCGCTCCCGTACCGCGGGCGGCGTCATCGTCATGCGCCTTTCCGACGACCAAAAACTCGTCAACTTTACCACCACCCCCCACGCCGAACCCGAAGAGGTTGAGGAAGAAGGGGAAGAATAAGGAAGGCCGCGAGGGGGAGAAACCTTTTTTGAAAAAAAGTGTTTCTCCCCCTCGCGCTCCCCTTTTTCAAAAAAACTTTGAAAAAAGGAAAAGGTTGGCTCAAAGCCGGGCTTTTGTAAAAAAGTTTTTTGCCCCTTTTCGCAGAAAAGTTCTTTTATTCTAAAAAAGCGGGTAGGGTGCGGGACGAAGCCCCGCGACCTTCTTTCGCGCTCCGCGCGAACCTTCCTTGCTTTTTTCAAAACTCAAAAGGAGAATTTTTATGCCGCGAAGAATACGAGTTGCGTTTGTTTCCGGGCTGCTTGCCGTGCTGGTGCTCGTTTCGGCTCTGCTTTGCGCCTGTTCCGGCGCGCCGAAGGTCGAGGATCTGCGCGCCGACGTGATCGCCCTTCTGGAAGCCGCTCCCGAGATCAACGAGGTCTTTTTCGGCGCCGGCCTGCCGGTGTTTGACCGCGCCGCTCCCGAAAACGCTGACCTCTACCGCGAGGTTCCCGAAGCGCTCGCGCTTTACGATGTGGTGGACGTGGATCACTCCAAGTTCCAGTCCATCGCCCATATCCAGGCCGCGGCTCTGCGCGTCTATTCTTCCGCCTGCATTTCGCCCCTCTTTGCCGCCGCTTTCGAGGGCGTCTCCTCGGACGCCGCGCCCGGCGCCATCCTGGTCAGCAAGCCCTATTTTGTGGAAGAGGACGGCCGACTTTATCAGCTCCGCCGCTCCGAGCTCGACCCCGATTTCGACCCCATTCGCAACCGCTCCCTCGTCTTTGACTACGACACGGTATGCGTAATTCGACCTTCTACCAAAACTTCGGTCTCGCTTTCCATCTCGGCATACCCCCTCGCTAACCCCTCCGCAACCGAGACCAAAACCTTCCGCATCCTCTCTACTCCCACCGGCTGGAAGCTGAATAGCTGGGTGTTGTAAAAGGAAAAGGCCGCGAGAGGGGGAAACTTTTTTGTAAAAAAGTTTCCCCCTCTCGCGCTCTCCCTTTTCAAAAAACTTTGGGAAGGGGAAAGAGAGAAAAAGGTTTACCTTGCCGGAACAGAAACGAGCTTTGCCGAGCCTAATAACCGAAACTGGGCTTGCCGGCCGGGGGGCGCGCCGGCTGTGACGCATTCGCCTTTGGCGAATTTTTCACAGCACAAGAAAAAGAGCGAAGAAAACTTCTTCGCTCTTTTTCTTTCTACGCCCGCCCCGCAGTGCGGGGAGCCGGTTCGGGATTTGCAGAACTGATTTTATATAACCGAAAAAAATAAAGCCCCATTCGGAGCCCGGGCAAGCGCGCCCCGCAGTGCGCCCCGGCAGTGCCGGGAGCCAATTCGAGGTTTGCAAAAAGGGTTTAGAAATCCGGCAAAGGGAAAGCCGGAAGGATTGGTGTAGTTTGGAAAGTAAGTAGAAACAGGTTTGGCCGCCCCGCAGTGCGGGGAGCCGGTTCGGGGTTTGCAAAAAGGGTTTAGAAATCCGGCAAAGGGAAAGCCGGAAGGATTGGTGTAGTT
>CAMPBZ010000123.1 GCA_946641795.1 uncultured Clostridia bacterium | reverse complement strand
GCTTCCCGCCATAATGCCGGTGCGCATATAGGAAAAATCGGTTTTGGGGAAATCCGGGTGGTTTAAGAGGGCAATGAACATTGTGGGAACGCCGTGGAAGGCGGTGATATGCTCGTTGTGAATGCAGGCAAGCGCCGGCTTGGGCGAAAAATAGGGCAGGGGCAAAAGGGTGGCGCCGTGCGTCATTGAGGCGGTCATAGCCAGCACCATTCCAAAGCAATGGAACATCGGCACCTGGATCATCATCCGGTCGGCGGTGGAAAGATCCATCCGGTCGCCAATGCATTTGCCGTTGTTTACAATGTTGCGGTGGGTGAGCATAACCCCTTTGGGAAAGCCGGTGGTGCCGGAGGTGTACTGCATATTGCAAACGTCATCCGGGTCCACCTGCGCCGCCAGGCGCAAAACTTCCGCGTGCGGAACCTCGCTTGCGCGTTCCCATGCCGCCTTCCAGGTCAGGCATCCCTTTTGCGAGAACCCGACGGTAATCACGTTGCGCAAAAAGGGAAGGCGCTTGGCATGGAGCTGTTCGCCCGATTTCAATTTTTCCAGCTCCGGGCAAAGCTCGGCAATAATTTTGCCGTAGTGCGTATCCTTGGAGCCCTCGGTCATAATCAGCGTATGGGTGTCCGACTGGCGGAGCAGATATTCCGCCTCGTGGATCTTATAGGCGGTATTAACCGTTACCAGTACCGCGCCAAGCTTGACCGTTGCCCAAAAAGCAATGTACCATTGCGGAACGTTGGAAGCCCAAACCGCCACGTGCGAGCCGGCTTTGACACCCAGCGCGATCAGCGAGCGGGCAAAGGTGTCAACGTCCTCGCGGAACTCCTCGTAGGTGCGGGTATAATCCAGCGTGGTGTATTTGAAGGCGTACTGGTCGGGAAAAAGCTCTACCATCTTATCCAGAACGCCCGAAAACGTGCTGTCGATCAGCAAATCCTTCTTCCAAACAAAGTTGCCGGTGTGCGCCCGGTTCCAGTAAAGCGTGCGCTCGCGGCGCGAAGGATCGCCGTACTGTTTCATATAGTTTACAAACTGGGAAAGCACAATTTCGGCGTCTTCCAGTTCGGGGCACCAAGCGGGATCCCAAACCAGCGAAATATAGCCGTCGTAGTTGACCGAACGCAGGGCGCGCATCACCTCGCCAAGGGGAAGATCCCCCTCACCGAGCAGACAGTATTCCACACCGTTTGGTGTTCTTTTCGCGTCGTTCAGGTGGACGTGGCGCACGTAAGCGCCCAGGTTTTTGATCACATCGCCGGCCTTTTCCCCGCCGCCGAACAGGGCGGAAGAAACCTGCCAGACGGCGCCCAGCCAATCGCTGGCAAAGCGGCCGAGAAATTCGCTCAACCGGTCGGTGCGGGCAAACAGCCCCTCGGTGCCGATCAGGAGCAGTACGCCGGCCTCTTCGGCTTCGGGCAGAAGAGCCGATACCAGCGCGGCGGTTTTTTCCACCGCCTCCTCCGGGTTTTCCGCAGCGTTCGCGTGCAGGCGGACGGCTTTAATATGGAAAAGGGAAGCAATGTGCAGGCATTCCCGGATCTCGCGTTTTGCGGCCTCCGGATCGCCGGCAATGTCGGAAAGCGCGTCCACCACCGGAATGGAGAGCTTCTTTTCGCGCAGCAGCCGGAGCGTTGCCGGAGCGGTTGCGTCGCGCAAAGGACTTTGCGGGTCGGTAAACAGGCCACCGTGAATGTTGTGCAGCTCAATGCCGTCCAGCTTCAAATCCTCGGCGTAGGCGCAAAAATCGGCAAAGCCGGAATGGTGCCATCCCTTTGTGGAAAAGGAAAGTTTCATACATCCGCCTCCTCGTAGATCATCTTGTTCAGGGCCGAGAGATACGCGCGGATCGCGGCGCCGATAATATCGGTGGAAATGCCGTTTCCGGCGTACAGGCGGCCGTTGGAGCGCAGACGAACCAGCGCCGAGCCGAGCGCCTCGCGCCCTTCGGTGACCGATTGAATGCGGAAATCGTCCAGCTCGTAGTGGTGGCCCACGATCTGCTCAATGGCGTTGAACGCCGAGGCGACCGGGCCGTCCCCCATACTGATGCCGGAAAGCTGTTTTCCGTCTTTGAGCAGGGTGATCTGCGCGCTGGTGGTAATGATGTTTCCGCTGTTGACCACATAATTGACCAGCTGATAGGTTTGCGGAACCTGCATTGCCGTGTTGGCAACAATGGCGTCCAGCTCGCGCGCGCCGACCTGCTTTTTGGCGGCGGTGCGGCAAAACTCCTCGTAAACCTTTTTCTGGTCTTCCTCCGAAAGGTCGTAGCCGAGCCTTGTAACGGCGGCAATCACATCTTGCAGGGTATCTTTTTCATTCAAAATCAGCTCGTCGTTCACTTCGGGCAGGGCGGCAGGCTCCTGCGCGCTCTGGCTGATGCGGCGGATCTGCTTTGCGGTGCGTTGCAGCTCGGTCAAACCGATCCGCGCTTCCAGCCCGTAGCGGGCGCCGCAGGCGCGCAAAATTTCGGCAAAGGCTTCCAGCGGGACGGCCGAGCCGTCAACGTCGGTTTTTACGATTTGCGCGCCGCGGCGAACGGCCATCAGCGCCTCGGCGCTGGCCAGCCCGGTGCGGTTGTTGCAAAGAACGCCTACCGGAACGCCGGCGCTTTCGCAAACCGGGGCAACAAATTCGGCAAATTCATCGGGCAAAATCTCGGCGGCGCTGTCGCAAAGCGTTACGCTCGTAGCGCCGGCCTCCACCGCCGTGCGGATCGTCTCGGCCAAAAAGTCCGGCTCGGCGCGGGTGGCGTCCAGCGCGCAGAACTCCACATCGGCAACCGTCTTTTTCGCGGTTTGAATGCAATCGGCAATCCATTCCAGCATTTTTTGCGGCTTGCGGTGCGCCAGATATTCCATACCGACGGGGGATACGGGAACCTCCATACGGATGCGCGGACGCGCCGCCGAAGAAAGCGCCGACAAAGCGTTTTCCAGGCTTGCGGCGTCACTGCCAACGGCAACCGAAAGAACTGCGTTCTTTACAAAAGACGCCATTGTACGGATCAAAAGAATATCCGCGCGCGGATGAATAATCTCCGGCAGTTCGACGGCGTCAACGCGCAGGCGTTCCAGCTGGCGGGCAATTTCGGTTTTCTCCTTAAAGCTGAACGCGCCGTTTTCGCGGCAGAGCGTTCTGTCGGCGATCTGAATGGTTTTGGTCATTGGGAAAATCCTCCTTTGAAAAACGGAAAAATCAAATAAAAACCCCGGAGCCAACGATATTCCGTTGGCTCCGGGGACGAAACAATCTTTCGCGGTACCACCCCGTTTACCGCCCAAAAGGCGGTCAACTCACAGGACTTCTATCAAAGTCCTTTGCCGCGGTAACGGGGCAAGCCGGAATTTCTTACCGGCGCGGGGAAGCCGCGCGTTCGGAAATTCTGCTCCGGAATGAGACTTTCTCCGCCAACCGTGCCGTTTTGCACCATCCAACGGCTCTCTGCAAGCGGTTTTGTGCGGAAAAATAATTCCATCAAAGCATTTAGAATATGGAAGATAAAGTGATTTTATCACAACTTGCAAACTTTGTCAAGCAGTTTTGCAAATTTTTTCAGCGGTTGAAAAGATCCCGCAAAAAGGGAATGCGCCGCCGTAGCAGAAAGGCCAGCGCAAAGGCCACCGCCACCGAGACCAGATCCTTTGGCAAAAACGGCAGGGAAGCGCCCGCAACTGCCGCCCAAAAGGAGATTTTGTTGACGGCCGAGAGCTGCAAAACGCCCAAAAGATGGCAAAGAAGCAGCCCGCCTGCCCCCAAAAGAAGGCCGAATACCCAATGCAGGAGCGGCCGACGGATCAGCCGGGAAAGGCCGCAGAGCAAAACCAGCACCAAAAAACCGTAAAGAAAGCCGCCGGTGGAGCCTACCAGTTTTTGGAACCCGCCCTGAAAGCCGCTGAAAACGG
>CAMPBZ010000122.1 GCA_946641795.1 uncultured Clostridia bacterium | reverse complement strand
GTAGAAAGAAAGAGCAACGCGCATTTTGCGCGTTGCTCTTTCTTGTGCTGTGGCTCTGCCACAGCCGGCGCGGCCCCCGCAGTGCGGGGAGCCGGTTATGAGTTATAAGTGCTTCGCACGTTATGAGCGCTACGCGCGTTATGAGCGGCGCCGCCGCGTTATAAATGCCTGCCCCGCCCGAAGCCCGGCAGTGCCGGGAGCCAATTCTGGATTTGTAGAAATGGCGTTCTAATGCCGAAAAAATAAAGCTCCATTCGGAGCCATGAATAAGGCCGCTTTCAAAAACTCCCAACCTGTGGTTGGAGTTTTTGAAAAAGGGGAGAGCGCGAGAGGGGGGAGAACTTTTTGCAAAAAGTTCTCCCCCCTCTCGTGACCCTTCTCCCCTAAAACTCCGGTGTGTAGCTGGCGGAGGCGGAGGAGGGGGATTGTGAAAAGCCGGTGAAGCCGAGGTCGGCGGCGGTATTGAGAACCGACTGATACTCAAAGGAAGTCAGGCGGCGGGCGAGCGATTTGGGCGCGTCGGGATCCAAAAAATCGGGGGTGTACTGCGACATTAAGGAGAGGAGAAATTGGGTGGTGCCGAAGCGGTCGGCAAGGGCGTGCAGAAGGTCGATGGTGTCGGCACGGTGGCCGGGCAGAACGAGGTGGCGGACGATGACGCCGCGCGAAAGGGAGCCGTCGGGCGCGTAGGCAGGCGCGCCGGTCTGGCGGAGCATTTCGGCAAGGGCATCGGCGGCGGTGGCAAAATAGTCGGGCGCGGCGGAAAGCGAGCGGGCGAGCGCGTCCGAAAAATACTTGCAGTCGGGCAGGTAAATATCAATCAAACCGTCCAGGGCGCGCAGGGTGGAAAGGAGCTCATAGCCGCCGCAGTTATAGACCACGGGGATGTGAAGCCGCGGGCGAACGGCGCGCAGGACGGGGACAAGCTGCAAGGCGTAGGGCGTTGGCGTGACCAGGTCAATGCAGGCGGCGCCGCGCGCTTGCAGATCGAGCATTGCGGCGGCGAGCTCATCGGCGGTCATCGGTGTTCCGGTGTTCCCGCGGCTGATGGCGCGGTTCTGGCAGAACACGCAGCGCAGGTTACAGCCGGTAAAAAAGATGGTTCCGGCGCCGTTTTTGCCGCAAAGAACAGGCTCTTCCCAAGGGTGGAGGCCGATGCGCGCGACCGAAAAGCCTTCGGGCGCACGGCAAAAGCCGGGCGTTTGTGCGCGGTCAACGCCGCAACGGCGCGGGCACTGGTTGCAAACAGACATAAAAGATCGCGCTCCTTTCCAAAAGATTTTTCAAAAAAGGGGTTTTCGCTTTACAAAAGAGCCGGGATATGGTATAATAAAAGGGAGAAAACAAAGAACCGGAGGAACTGTTTGATGATGCACAATTTTTTGGCGCGGTTTGCCGAAGATGAGGCCGCCGCGGCCGCTGAAACAGCCGCCCAGACGACCGATTTCAATTGGAGCGCGCTGTGGGAAAAGATTACAGACCTTTGCGTGACCGCGGCGTGGCGGATTGCGCTGGCCTTCGTTGCGCTGGTTGCGGGCAAACTGCTCATCCGGCTGATTATGCGAATGATGCGGAAGAGCAAGCTCATTCAAAAAATGGAGGACGGCGCCGAGCATTTTCTGCTCTCTTTTGTAAAAATCGCGCTCAACATCCTGCTCATTTTCAGTTTGGTGGCCATTTTGGGCGTTCCAATGTCCTCTATGGTGGCGGTGCTTGCCGCGGCCGGTGCGGCCATTGGCTTGGCGCTGCAAGGAGCGCTTTCCAACTTTGCCGGCGGGCTGATGATTTTGATCTTCCACCCCTTCCGGCTGGACGATTACGTAGAGGTTGCCGGCAACTCCGGCACGGTGACCGACATTGGCGTTTTTTACACCACGCTCAAAACGCCGGACAATAAAAACGTTACCATCCCAAACGGAACCATTATGGCACAGTCGGTGGTCAACTACTCGGCGCACGATACGCGCCGGCTGGAACTGGCCTTTCCGGTGGCGTACGGCAGCGACCTGGATCACGTTTTCCGCGTTTTGACCGATGCCGCCGCGGCGCACGAGCTGGTGCTGAAAGACCCCGCGCCGGTCGCCCGGCTCAAATCCAACGAGGATAGCGCGCTCAACGTGATTTTGCGCGTTTGGACGAAGAAGGACGACTACTGGACGGTCAATTTTGACCTGATGAAACAGATCAACGAGATCTTTGTGGCAGAGGGGATCCAAATCCCGTTCCCGCAAATGGACGTTCACATTGTGCCGCAAAAAGAGGAGGAAAGCGGGGAGAAAAAGCAATGAATATGAACGAAATGCAAACGCTTGCCGGCCGACTGGTAACGGTTTTTGCAAAAAAAGGATGGACGATTTCCACCGCCGAGTCCTGTACCGGCGGGCTGATTGCGGCCTGCATTACCGAGGTCGCCGGCGCTTCCGCGGTGCTTGCGGGCGGTTGCGTGAGCTATTCCGAGGCGGTCAAGCAGAACGTGCTGGGCGTTTCCGGGGAGATTTTGCGCGTGCATAGCGCCGTGAGCGCCGAGTGCGCCGTGGCAATGGCCGAGGGCGCAAGACGGCTGTACAATACCGACGTTGCCGTTTCGGCAACCGGCTACGCAGGCCCCGGCGGCGGCACCGAGAAAGACCCCGTTGGAACGGTGTACCTCGGCTTGGCAACCAAAGAAAAAACAGTTTGGAAACGCATTTTCCTGCCAAACGCCACCCGCGACGAAGTCCGCAGAGAAGCGGTGACTACCGCGCTGGAAATGGCGCTGAACGAGTGAGGATTTGTCGGGGGGGGGGGGGGTTTCTTTTAAAAAAAAATTCCCCCCGCCCCCGGCACCCTCACCCCCTAAAAGAACTTTACCAACAGGGGAGGAGAAAAAGTTTTTTGCCCGGCTTTTTTCTAAAAAAGCCGGTAGGGTTTGGGACAACGTCCCAAGGTCTTTTTTTCGCGCTTTGCGCGAACCTTATAAACTTATCCACCGCGCAGGCGCGGTGGATATTTTTTTGCTCAACGCGCGTTAAAACGCGATTTTTTGCTCAATGTAGGATTTGAGTTCGGAAATCGGAATGCGCACCTGTTCCATCGTGTCGCGGTCGCGGACGGTGACGCAGTTGTCGGCCGGTTTTTCCTCGTCGCCCACCGTTTCAAAGTCCACGGTAATGCAAAGCGGCGTGCCAATCTCGTCCTCGCGGCGGTAGCGCTTGCCAATGGAGCCGGTCTCGTCGTAGTCCACCATAAAGTATTTGGAAAGCTCCTCGTAAATCTCGGTGGCCTTGTCGCCCAGCTTTTTGGAAAGCGGCAGAACGGCGGCCTTGTAGGGCGCGAGCGCCGGGTGCAGGTGGAGCACGGTGCGAACGTCGTTCTTCTCGGCGTCCACGATCTCTTCGTCGTAAGCGTCGCACAAAACGGCAAGGAAACTGCGCTCTACGCCCAGCGAGGGCTCGATCACGTAGGGAATGTAATGCTCGCCGGTCTCCTGGTCAAAGTAGGTCAGGTCTTTGCCCGAGGTTTCCTGGTGGCGCGTCAGGTCGTAGTTGGTGCGGTCGGCAACGCCCCAAAGCTCGCCCCAGCCGAAGGGGAAGAGGAATTCAAAGTCGGTGGTCGCCTTGGAGTAGAAGCAAAGCTCTTCGGGGTCGTGGTCGCGCAGGCGGAGGTTTTCCTCTTTCAAGCCGATGGAAAGCAGCCAGTCGCGGCAGAAGGCGCGCCAGTAGGCAAACCATTCCAGGTCGGTGTCCGGCTTGCAGAAGAATTCCAGCTCCATTTGCTCAAACTCGCGAACGCGGAAAATAAAGTTGCCGGGCGTGATCTCGTTGCGGAAGGATTTGCCCACCTGGCCGATCCCGAAGGGGAGCTTTTTGCGCGTGGTGCGCTGGACGTTTGCAAAGTTGACGAAAATGCCCTGCGCGGTTTCGGGGCGCAGATAAACGGTGTTTTTCGCGTCCTCGGTAACGCCCTGGAAGG
>CAMPBZ010000121.1 GCA_946641795.1 uncultured Clostridia bacterium | reverse complement strand
AAACCAAAAAAGCCGACCGGGAAAGTCCGCGTCATTCCGCTGGGCGGGCTGGGCGAGATCGGCAAAAATATGACCGTTGTGGAATACGAGCAGGATTTGATCGTGATTGACTGCGGCATCGGTTTCCCGGACGAGGAAATGCCGGGCATTGATTTCGTCATTCCCGATTTTTCCTACCTGGAAGCCAACAAGGATCGCATTCGCGGCGTGTTCCTCACCCACGGGCACGAGGATCACATCGGCGGCGTGCCCTACCTGCTCCGCGCGCTGGACATTCCGGTTTACGGCACCCCGCTCACCTTGGGGATCCTGCGCGGCAAGCTGGAAGAGCACACGCTTTCGTGGGAGCCAAAGCTGAAAACGGTCAAACCCGGCGACAAAGTGCGCGCCGGAGCAATGGAGGTAGAGTTTATCCACGTCAACCATTCCATTGCCGACGCCTGCGCGCTGGCCATTCATACGCCGCTCGGCGTGCTGATCCACACCGGCGACTTCAAGCTGGACACCACCCCCATCGAGGGCGAAATGATGGATCTTGTGCGCCTTGGCGAGCTTGGCAAACAGGGCGTTCTGCTTTTGATGTGCGAGTCCACCAACGCCGAACGCCCGGGGTACACCCCCAGCGAAAAAAAGGTTGGCGCCTCGCTGGAATACATTTTTACTACGCATACCAAAAAGCGCATTATCATTGCAACGTTTTCCTCCAACGTCCACCGCGTACAGCAAATAATCAATACCAGTGCGCGACATAAGCGCAAAGTTGCCATTACCGGCCGGAGTATGATCAACATTGTCAACGCCGCCGTGGAGCTGGGTTATATGCAGCTTCCCGCCGGGGTTTTGGTGGACATTAGCGAGATCAAACGCTATAAGCCCGGCGAGCTGACCCTGATTACCACCGGCAGCCAGGGCGAGCCGATGTCGGCGCTTTACCGCATGGCCTTTTCCGACCACGCGCAGGTCTCGCTGGACGCAAACGACGTCGTCGTTCTTTCGGCCAGCGCCATTCCGGGCAACGAAAAGCTGGTGGGCAGAATTATCAACGAGCTTTCGCGCAACGAGGTGGAAGTTTTGCACGACGCGTTTGTGGAGGTCCACGTTTCGGGCCACGCTTGCCAGGAGGAACTCAAACTGATGCAGGCGCTCACCAAACCAAAATATTTTATGCCGGTGCACGGCGAAAACCGCCACCTGGCCGCCAACCGCGACCTGGCGCGCTATCTGGGAATGAGCGACCGCAACATTTTCATTTCCGAAATCGGCAAAGTGCTGGAAATTGACGCGTCGGGCGCCAAATGGGGCGGCACCGTTCCGGCCGGCAAGGTGCTGGTGGACGGTTACGGCGTTGGCGATGTTGGCAACATCGTGCTCAACGATCGGCTCCACCTGGCGCAGGACGGCCTGATCGTGGTGGTGGCAACAATGGATTGCAGCGCGCGCCTGCTTCTCTCCGGGCCGGATCTCATTTCCCGCGGGTTTGTGTTCGTGCGGGAAAACGAGGATCTGATGGAGGGCGCCCGGCGGGTGGTTTCCAACACCATCAACGATGTTCTTACCTTCCAGCGCCGCCGCGAGCCGGTTGACCGGATGCTGCTCAAACGCCGCATTAAGGATGATCTGGCAAAATTTCTCTATCAAAAAACCAAGCGCAAGCCTATGATTTTGCCGGTCATTATGGATATATAATATTGTTTTTATAAATGCAACCTTTTGTTCAAGATTTATTCAAAATTATCGTATATAATAGGATAGACTTCCCGTGTGCGCACGGGATAGGGAAAAATCATAAAAAAGAGGAGCACTTCAATGGGAAAAGGAAATCGAAGCAGAGATGGACGTGACACTTCCATTCTGACCAACCCCCAAAAACCGAAAAAGCAGAAAAAGGGCCGCGCGCCCTTGCCCAAATGGCTTGTCCCCACGCTGATTTCTGTGGTGGCAGTCATCGTCGTGTTTGCCATCGTGTTTGCCGCGCTGGTCAACAACGGTGTTTTCAAGCGCAACAACGTCCTGGTCAAGAGCCAGGAGCAAAGCAAATTCAGCATCAACCAAATGGCGGCGCAAATTATGCTTTGGTATTCCGGCTGGGTGCAGGGACAAAACGTTTATTACCAAACGATTACCACCTCTTCCGAGTATGACGAGAACAAGGAGTTCTCCTGGTGCTGGGCATACGCAAGCAGCACGCAGTCCGATCTGAAAGAAACCATTTCGAATAGCGCCGAATGGCTGGAAGAACTGACCGCGCTTTGCGATTGGGGTCAAAAGAACGGCGTTGCCTTTACCGCCGAGGACGAAGACACCGCTTATGACGCGTTCGTTTCCGCCTTCCGTTCGCAAGCAAAGAGCTACTACAAATACGGCAAGGAAGTCGGCTTCCCGAATGCCGACGGCGAAACCGAGCAATTCCCGGTTGACTATTCTTCCTATGTGGATTATCCGTCCTACCCCTATTTCAGCGGCTTTTTGAGAAACATCTTCGGCAAGGGCATCAGCAGCGCCGATTTCCGCCGTGCCGCAATCGTTCTCACCTATGCCAGCCGCGTAAAAACGCTCAAGAGCGGCGAGTACTGGGGATCTGACGCTACCGAAGTTGCAAAGGAACTCAAAGAGAACCCCGACAAGTACTACACCGTTGATTACCTGACCTATACCACCGACGACCAGGAGCTTTACTATTCCCTCATCGGTGTGAACGGTGGAGAAGACGGGGTCAACGAGTTCAAAAAGGCCATCGTTACCGACTATATTGAAAACAACTATTTCGGCGAATACAACAAGCAGCTTGCCAACGAGCTTTTGGAAAAGCTGCAAGGCAAAACGGGCGAGGA
This sequence comes from uncultured Clostridia bacterium, assembly GCA_946641795.1. Classification (GTDB taxonomy): domain Bacteria; phylum Bacillota; class Clostridia; order Oscillospirales; family CAG-272; genus UMGS1865. Next base: position 1,165 of record CAMPBZ010000121.1, on the reverse strand, counting down.
TCTTGCCACCGCTCTGGAAGCGCAAAATCTGACCGCCGAAACCTTTGAAGCACCTGTTGCACCTGCCGCACCCGCCGAGGGCGAAGGTGATGGTGAACCTGCCGGCGACGGTGAGGGTGACGCCACCGAGGGCGAAGGCGATGTTGAACCCGCCGGTGAAGGTGCCCCGGCAGACAACGGCTTGACCAAAAAGCAGTCCGAATGGCTCTTCAACAAAGACCGCAAGAACGGTGATATGGAAGTGGTTACCGAGGAGGACGGTTCCTCCACCCTGCTGGTGGTCACCGAGGTCACCAAGGATGACGACGGCAATGTTACCGCAGTCAAAGCGGTGGTGAAGAACTTTGCCGAAACTCTTGCCGAAGCGGAGCTCTATACTCTGGTCAACGAAGTTTGCCACCACCTCGGCCTGCCGCACGACCACGCCGCACATGACGACGAGGATGAAGCCGAAGGCGATGCCGAACCCGCCGAGGGTGAGGGCGACGCTACCGAAGGTGGTACCGAGGAAGCGGCCGCTACTCCGAGCGCTTGGGATAACCTGGTAGAGGCTATGGAAAAGGGCGCAAACAACAAGCTGCCCTCCAAGAGCAGCACCGCATACGTCAAAAAGACCGATGCGGATAAAGACGTGGAAGACGTAAAAACCGAGCTGGAAGGCAAGGCAAGCGCCGAGGATAAGGTTGCCTACCTGAAAGAGAAGAACGCTTCCGAAAACACCGGCGTTACCGCCGACAGCACGGTGATCGACGAGGCCATCAAGGCCGTGATCTTCCCGGAGGAGGGCACGGTGGAAGAGGGCACGATCCTGGTTGTTGAAACCGGCGAGGGCAATACCATTCACCTCATCTACGTCAGCGAGGTCAAGACCGAAACCATCGAGCCCGCCGAGGGCGAAGCTACCGAAGGCGAAGCTACCGAGGGCGAAGAGGCCGAAGGCGAAGAGGCTGGAAGCGAGACGAAAACGCTGGTCACCTTCTACGATTACTCCGTTTCCAAATATTCTACCGGCCTCCAGAAGTTCCTCTTTGAGGAAGTGAATGAGGAAGATATGACCGGCGGCGCCGCCGTTGGCAGAACCTATCCTCACGGTGAAAGCAACGGTAAGTACACCGTTTCTATCGTGACCCGTGCGCTCGGCCTGGGCGACGATGTCGTTCGCGGC
>CAMPBZ010000120.1 GCA_946641795.1 uncultured Clostridia bacterium | reverse complement strand
TTGCGGAATAGATCGTCTGGATCGAATCCACAATCACAACGTCGGGCTTAACGCGGTCGATCTCGCGTAAAATGTTTTCAATATTGGTTTCGGTGAGAATAAAGAGGTTTTCGCCGCGCACGCCCAGGCGCTTTGCGCGCAGTTTGAGCTGGCCGCCCGACTCCTCTCCCGAAACGTACAATACGCGGCGGGAAGCGCCGAGCGCGTCGCAGATTTGCATTAGAAGCGTGGATTTTCCAATTCCCGGTTCGCCGGAAAGCAGAACCACCGAGCCGTGTACCAATCCGCCACCCAGAACGCGGTCAAGCTCTCCAAGCCCGGTTTTTTGGCGCATATAATCGGGAATGACCAAATCCTGAAAGCCGGTGGCCTTGTTATCCCCGCCCGGAACCATACTGATCCGTTTGGGTGCCGCCGCCGAAGCCGCGGGAGCCGCTTCCTCCACGTCCTCCGCAAAGGAGTTCCACGCGCCGCAATTCGGGCATTTTCCCATCCATTTTGCCGTTTTATACTCGCATTCGGTGCAAATATAAACCGTTTTCAAACCTTTCATCGCCGTTCCTCCGCTCTTGATTTCCTTATAAACATTATACAGGAGTTTTGCGGAAAAATCAAGAGCAAACGGCAAGAATTTCAAATGCCGGAAAGCGCAATGTTCCGGCAGACGTTGCCGATTGCCAGGGCGAGGACGAGGGCAAGCCGTTCCTGGTATTCGGGCGTGTTCAATTTTTCGGCCTCGGCCGGGTTGGAAAGAAACCCGCACTCTACCAAAACGGCGGGAACGGCCAGGTGGTGCAACAGGTAAATGGCGCTGGTGGCCGCTTTTGTTTGGCGGTCGTTTTCGGGTTGCAGGAGCGACTGCACCGTTTCCTGAACGGTGTTTGCAATGCTTTTGGAAGCGGGATTGTTGGGCGAGTACCAGACCTGTAAACCGTCGTAGCGCGCGTCGGGATAGGCGTTCATATGAATGCTTACAAAAACGCAATTCGGCGTTTCCTCGGCAATTTTGCGGCGCGCGGCAAGGTCAAGCACCTTTTTGCGCCCCTGATAATCGGCGTTTTTATCGTAAAGCATTTCATCCTCGGTTCGGGTCATCAGAACGTGAAAGCCGTTTGCCGTCAACAGCGTTTCCAGCCGCTTTGCAATGGCAAGGTTCAGCTCTTTTTCCAAAATGCCGCTCTCGCTTACGGCGCCGCCGTCCTCGCCGCCGTGTCCGGCGTCCAAAACGATGGTAGGCGGAACCGCATTGGCGGCCTCGGTCTTCTTTGCAAAATTCGCTTTTGCAAACAGCGCCGAAAGCCCGGCCAACAGCGCCGCGGCCAGCAAAAAGGGAAGAAGGATCCTTTGAAACATTCCGCTATGCTCTCCTTAATTTTTTACTATCATTTTATCCGGTTCCGCTCTTTTTTATGACGGGCGCAAAAGCCCGAAAAAGTCGAAAAAAAGATTGACAAATCCGGCGGGATTTGGTATAATAATCATAATCAATTTTTCGGGAGGTAGAAGCAAAAAATGAAACAAACGGCAAAACTTCTGAAAGAGGGCTTAACCTTTGACGACGTACTCCTGATCCCGGCAAAAAGCGAGATCCTGCCCGCCGATATTTGCCTGAAAACCAGGTTGACCAACGGCATTACGCTCAATATTCCGCTTTTGAGCGCGGCAATGGATACCGTTACCGAATCGGCAATGGCCATTGCAATGGCGCGCGAGGGCGGCGCAGGCGTGATCCACAAGAATATGACCATTGACCGGCAGGCCGACGAAGTGGATCGCGTAAAGCGCAGTGAAAACGGCGTTATTCTCAACCCGCTGTTCCTTCATCCCCAAAATCTGGTTGCGGAAGCCGAGGCAATGATGCACAAATTCCGCATTTCCGGCGTTCCGATTTGCGATGATAACAAAAAGCTGGTTGGCATTATCACCAACCGCGATATGCGCTTTATGACCGATTTTAATGTTCCCATTGCCGACGTGATGACGCCGCAGGAACGCCTTGTTACCGGCCCGGTGGGCACTACGCTTGCACAGGCGCAGGAGATTTTGGCAAAACACCGTATTGAAAAGCTCCCGATCGTAGATGAAAAGGGAATTTTGTGCGGGCTGATTACCATTAAAGATATTGAAAAGGCCAGCAAGTACCCCAATTCCGCAAAGGATTCCAAAGGCCGCCTGATTTGCGGCGCCGCCATTGGAGCCACCAAGGATGTTCTGGATCGCGCCGGCGCGTTGCTTGCCGCGGGCGCCGACTTTTTGGTGCTGGATTCGGCGCACGGACATTCGGCAAATATTCTGAAAGCCATTGCCAAGGTCAAAGAAAAATATCCCGAGGCACAGCTGGTTGCCGGCAACATTGCAACCGCCGCCGCGGCGCGCGACCTGATCGCGGCCGGCGCGGACGCCATTAAAGTTGGTATCGGTCCGGGCTCCATTTGTACTACGCGCATTGTTGCCGGTATCGGCGTTCCGCAAATTACGGCGATTATGGACGCCGCCGAGGAAGCCGACAAATACAACATTCCCGTCATTGCCGATGGCGGCGTGAAGTTCTCCGGCGACCTGACCAAAGCTATTGCCGCAGGCGCCTCCTCCATTATGATCGGTTCGCTCTTTGCCGGGTGCAGCGAAAGCCCCGGAGAGGAAGAGCTTTACCAGGGCCGCCGCTTCAAGGTTTATCGCGGCATGGGCTCCATTGCCGCAATGGAGCAGGGCTCCAAGGATCGCTATTTCCAGGAAAGCAACAAAAAGCTGGTTCCCGAAGGCGTGGAGGGCCGCGTTCCGTATAAGGGAAGCATTGCCGACACCGTTTACCAACTGATGGGCGGTTTGCGTTCCGGTATGGGATATTGCGGAACTCCCACCGTTGACGATTTGCGCCGGGATGGGCAGTTCATCCGCATTACCAATGCCGGCTTGAAGGAATCCCACCCGCACGACATCAACATTACCAAAGAAGCACCCAACTATTCCACGCAGGGATAAACAAAAAATTGCCCGACGGATCGCATCCGTCGGGCATTTTTTTATTTTATTCTTCCGTTTTCTTTTTTCTCTTTTTCCGCATTGCGTAGGCTGCGGCAGAAACGGTCAAAAGGGCGGGAACAACGCCTTCCGCGGTAGATTTACAGGAGGACTTTTTCGTTTCCGGCTCTGTTTCGGGAGTGGTGGGCTGATCCGGCGTGTCCGGCGTATCGGGGTCTTCGTTGCCGGGATCGTCCGGGTACTGGTCGGGATAACGGTCGGAGAACTTTTGGCTCAACAGCCAGGGGAAAATATCCTCCCGCTTGTAAACGTCTTCCCAAATGTTGTGGCCGTGTTCGGGGTAGGGCGTGTAGGTGATGTTGCCGTTGACCTTTTTCAGCGCTGCTACCATTTTTTCGGTGCCTTTGCAGGGAACAACGGCGTCCTGCTCGCCGTGGAACGTCCAAATGGGAATATCTTTAATTACGCTTGCTTTGCGGTAATCGGCGCCGCCGCAAAGCGGCATAGCGGCCGTAAACAGCTCGGAGTGGCGTACTAAAAGATCCCAGGTTCCGAAGCCGCCCATCGAAATACCGGTTACGTAAACGCGGTTTTTATCTACGGCGTTTTCGTCCCGCACCTTGCAGAACAGTTCCGCAACGGCGGCCAGCGGCGCGGTTTCCTTTACCTTAGTCGAATCGTAATCACAATACAACCCCCACAGCCCCTTGGTGTCTACCCACAGGGCATCTCCCGGGCATTGCGGCGCAATGACAATGCAGTTGTAGATTTCGGAGTTCGGATTTTTGAACGGTTCGCAAATTCCGAGGCTCAGTTGCTTGGAATTTTCATCTCCGCACTGTCCGGCGCCGTGCAAAAAGAGAATGAGCGGATATTTCTTTTGCGTATCGTAATTCTTCGGGAAAAAGATGCGGTAGTTGATCTTCGTCCCCTTGGAAGAGGTAAAGGTTCTGGCTTCAAAAAGTTCGGTCATATTTACGGGTTCCTCCGTTTGCGGTTGGTCGGTGGTATCTGCCGAGGCAAAAATGGAAAA
>CAMPBZ010000119.1 GCA_946641795.1 uncultured Clostridia bacterium | reverse complement strand
CCGCCGCTACAAAGTCTCCTGCCTGCGCCGCCACATGGGGCAAATGTTGCAGGATGTCTTCCTGTTTTCGGGCACCATTCGCTCCAATCTCGCCCTGCGGGAGGAGAGCTTTACCGAGGAGCAAATGTGGGAGGCCTGCCGGTTTGTGAACGCCGACGCGTTTTTGAACAAGCTGAAAAACGGGCTTGACGAGGAAGTGCGCGAACGCGGAAACAACTTTTCGGCGGGACAGCGCCAGCTGCTCTCCTTTGCGCGCACCGTGCTCCACCGGCCGGAAATTATGATTTTGGACGAGGCAACCGCCAATATCGATACCGAAACCGAACAGCTCATCCAGCAATCGCTCGAAAAAATGATGACCATCGGCACCATGCTGATCGTTGCGCACCGGCTTTCCACCATTCACGGGGCCGATCGCATCATCGTTCTTTCCCACGGAAAAATTTTGGAACAGGGAACGCACGAGGAATTGCTCGCGCTGAACGGGCGGTACCGTATGCTTTACGAGCAAACCGTTCTGCGTGAAAAGCAGAAAAACGAGGAAGAATAATCAAAAACTATCCCAAATGATCGGAGGGGCTTGCCAATGAAACAAAAACTGCTTGCCGTAGATGGAAACAGCATTTTGAACCGCGCATTTTACGGGGTGCGTCCGCTTTCCAACCAGCAGGGTTTTCCCACCAACGCGCTGTTTGGCGTAGTTTCTATGGTCACCCGGCAGATCGACGCCCTAAACCCCGATTTCTGCGCCGTTGCGTTTGATTTGAAAGCGCCTACTTTCCGGCATAAAATGTACGAGCATTATAAGGAAGGCCGCCGGCCCATGCCGGAGGAACTTGCCTTGCAGCTGCCGGTTGCCAAGGAGCTTTTCCGCGCGCTTGGGTTCCGCGTTTTGGAACTGGAAGGCTACGAGGCCGACGACATTTTGGGAACGCTTGCCGCCTGGTCGGAAAAAGAAGGCGTTGAAGCCTATCTGATGACCGGTGACCGCGATGCCTTACAACTGATCTCGCCTGCGGTCCACGTGCTGCTGGCAACCAATCACGATACCGAGGACGTTGACGAGCAGGCCTTTCTTGCCAAATACGGCGTTCCGGCTTCTGCGTTTGTGGATGTGAAAGCCATTATGGGCGACTCCTCGGATAAAATCCCGGGCGTTCCCGGCATCGGCGAAAAAACGGCGCTGGATCTGATTGCAAAGTTCGGCTCTTTGGATGCCGTTTACGAAAATCTTGACGCCGCCGGGCTCAAACCCGCCGCTTATAAAAAAATGGAAGAGGGAAAGGCAAGCGCCTATCTTTCGCAAACGCTGGCTCGTATTTGCTCTACCGTTCCGCTTGCCTGCGGAATGGCCGACCTGAAACGGGCCGAGGATAAAGAAGCGCTTTACGCTCTCTTTTTGCGTTTGGAGTTTTCCGCCTTTCTCAAACGCTTTTTCGGCGATGAAACGCCGGCCGCAAAAAGCGGCGTTGAGGTTGATGTTCAATCTGCCACGGTTGAGGAGATCGCCGACCTTTTGAAGGACGAAAAGATAGTCGGCTTTGACCTGGAAAACGGAAAACAATATATTGCCGTAAAGGATCGCGTTTACGCGGTTTCCGCGCCGTTTGCGCAACTTTTGCCGCATTTTACCGAGAAAACGCTGGTTGTTTATGATGTAAAAGCCTTTTACAAACAGCCGGAGTTTTCCGGGTTGGAAACGCTTTGCGTGTTTGATTTGATGCTTGGAGCCTATCTTTGCAACTCGGCAAAGGCAAAATACGAAATGGGCGTTTTGACCGTTGACTATCTGCAAGAGGTGCAAAATGAGACCGCCCCGCGCGCGACCTACTTTTTGCGGCTGTATCCCATCCTGCACAAAAAGCTGGAAGAAAGCGGGCAGCTTACCCTGATGGAAAGTGTGGAAATGCCGCTTGCAAAAGTCCTTGCCGATATGGAAACCGTCGGCTTTTTGGTGGACCGGGAGGGAATTGCCCGGTTTGGTGATCAGCTCTCCCAGGTGGCCGAAGCGCTGGAAGCGCAAATCTATCTGCAAGCGGGAAAAACATTTAACATTCAATCCCCCAAACAACTCGGCGAGGTGCTGTTTGAAACCCTGCGCCTTCCGTACGATAAAAAGACCAAAACCGGCTATTCCACCAACGCCGAAATTTTGGAAAAACTGCGCCCCTATCACCCGATCGTTCAGGACATTCTGGATTACCGGCAGGTGACCAAGCTGAAAAGCACCTATACCGAAGGGCTTTTGAAGGTTGCCGACGAAAACGGCCGCGTTCACACCACCTTCAAGCAGACCGGAACGGCCACCGGCCGCCTTTCCTCCACCGAGCCGAATTTGCAGAACATTCCCATTCGCACCGAGCTTGGCAGGGAACTGCGCCGCTATTTTCTGCCCGCCGCAGGGAACGTGCTGATTGACGCCGACTACTCGCAAATCGAACTGCGCCTTCTTGCCCATATTTCGGGCGATGAAAATATGATCCACGCTTTCAATTCCGGCGTTGATATTCACGCAACCACCGCCGCAACCGTTTTCGGCGTTTCCAAGGAGAACGTAACGCCCGAAATGCGCAAAAAGGCCAAAGCCGTCAATTTCGGCATTCTCTACGGCATCGGCGCCTACTCGCTTGCCGATGACATCGGCGTTTCCCGCGCGCAGGCAAAAGCGTATATCGACCAATACCTGGCGGGCTTTCCCAAGGTGGACGCCTATTTGAAGCGTACCATTGCCGAGGCCTACGAAAACGGGTACGTGACCACGTTGTTCGGCCGCCGCAGGTATATCCCGGAGCTTTCGGGCAAAAATAAAATGCTGCAAAAGTTCGGCGAGCGCGTTGCAATGAACAGCCCCATTCAGGGAACCGCCGCCGATCTGATCAAGCTCTCTATGATCCGCGTACACCAAAAGCTGAAAGAGAGCGGGATCAACGCGCGCCTGATCTTGCAGGTACACGACGAACTTTTGATTGAGGCGAGCGAAGCCTGTGCGGCCGAGGCCGAGCGCATTTTGAAAGAGGAAATGGAAAACGTGGTGCATTACGCCGTGCCGCTTACGGTGGAGATCCACACCGGAAAAACCTGGTTTGATGCAAAATAAAACAAAAAAGCTCCCGAACGCGCCGCGTTCGGGAGCTTTTTGATTGTGGTTTATTCCTGCTCTTTGAGCAGTTGCAAGGTTTGATAAATGCCTTTGATGGGAATGAGCTGAATGCCGGGGATTTCCAGTTTGCGCTTTTCTACGTTGCGCTCCGGGATCACCGCTTTGGTAAAGCCGAGGCGCGCCGCTTCCTTTACGCGCTGTTCCAGGTTGGCAACCGTGCGGCATTCTCCGGCAAGGCCAAGCTCGCCAATGGCAATCAGGTCGTCGGGAATAACGCGGTTGGTCACCGAGGAGATCAGCGCCATTGCAACCGAAAGGTCGGAGGCCGGCTCGTCAATGTGCAAACCGCCAATCACGTTCAGGTAAACGTCGTTTTGGTAGAATTTCAACCCCAGCCGCTTTTCCAAAACGGCAATAATCAGGCACATCCGGTTGTAGTCAATGCCGTTGGTGGTGCGGCGCGGAGCCGGGAAAGCCGTTGGCGTTACCAGCGCCTGGATCTCGGCAATCAGCGGGCGAGTGCCTTCCAGCGTACAAACGGCGCAGTTGCCCGAAATGTTCTTCGGCCGGCCGGCAAGCAGCATTTCCGAGGGGTTTTCCACCTCCAAAAGCCCTTTGTCGCTCATTTCAAAAACGCCGATCTCGTTTGTGGAGCCGTAACGGTTTTTGATCGCGCGGATCACGCGGTAAGCCTGCTGGCGTTCGCCTTCAAAATAGAGCACGGCGTCCACCATATGTTCCAGCACCTTCGGGCCGGCAATCGTACCTTCCTTGTTGACGTGGCCAACCATCAAAATAGAAATGCCGTCGTTTTTTGCTTTGTTGATAAAGGAAAGGGCGGTTTCGCGCACCTGGGTCACGCTTCCCGGCGTGGAGTTAACGGTTGCCGAATAAATCGTTTGGATCGAATCCACGATCACAACGTCGGGCTT
>CAMPBZ010000118.1 GCA_946641795.1 uncultured Clostridia bacterium | reverse complement strand
CCAGTTCCAGGTGCCGTTTTCAAAATCATACTTGGGCTCGTAATAGGCCTGCGTTTCGTTGACGGCATAAACGGCGCCGTTCACCGTTACCGTATAGTAAAGGTCTTTCGCTTCCTGCAACGCAATGTGATACTCGGCGTTGACATCCACGCTGTCCTTTACAAATACAATGTTCCCGGCGGTGTCCTTCACGGTCAACGTATAGAACTCGCCTTCTTGCAGGGCAATGTTTTGAACGTAGATCGTTACGTCTTCGGGACTCATAACGACCTCGATAGAGCCGCGCTCGACTTTCTCTTTTGCCGTTACGAAAGACTTTTTGAAAAAGGTTTTTTCTTCGTTATAAACTTTCAGAAGATACTCTTTTCCGGGTTCCAGGTTTTCAAATGTGAGAAACGTTGTATCCGGTTGTATTTCCTGCTGGTCGCGATAGCCGTCGTCGCTTTCCAGAACCGCGTAAATGGGGTTGATAAAGTCTTCTTCCTGCGCCTGCTTGATTTCAACCTGGAAAACAAGGCGCGTCAGTTCCGCCATTGAGAGCGAAACGTTGATGATCATCGTGCTGAGGAAGGTGGCAACAACCACCACCACGGCAACCGCCACGGTTGCCAGGGTGCCCGCTATCGCCCCGATACTGCCGCCCACCGCCCCCGCAGAAGCGGACGCGGATGAGGCCGACGAGGAGGCCGATGAAGACGAAGAGGAAGAAGACGATGTATCCGGGTTATCCCCGTTGCCACTGTCTAAATCGCTGGATCCGGAGTCGGACGATTGATTGGATCGGTTGCTGGACGAACCGCTCGAATCTTCGGGAGCGGAGCGATCCCATTCATCGATTTGACTCGAGGAATCTTCGGGAACCGAACCCGGCTTATCGTTGGAAAACGATATGCGTCGCTCACTATCAAGATCATCCGCCGACACACCGTCGGGGTTGCTGATATTATAGTTGTTCAGTTCATCTTTCATTTTTTATTCCTTTTATCTCTGCTGCAACAAAAAGTTTCTGCCGATACGATCACTTATCGCCCATATCGGTTTCCGCAAGACCTCTGCTCAATTCTTTTTGCTCTTCTACAAACTGCTTTGCCGTACTTTGCTCGCGCTTGGTAGCGTCCTCAAAGGTGGTAGGCTCGTTGACAACGACCTGCGGGAACGGAATGTTGATGTTGTTCCGATCAAACAGGAGCTTGAACTGGCGGTTCATATCGCGCTCGACCTGGTATTTCACGCCTTCATCGCACTGCGCAACAAAGCGGATGACAACAGCGGAATCGCCAAGCTCGGAAACGCCCTTGTAGAACGGGCCTTCCTTGATGTCGGGAATGGCGGCCTTGATAGCGGCAAAGTTCTCGGCAAGGATGGCCTCCACTCTTTCCAGCGACTCGCCGTATTCAATACCGATCTCGCAGACCGCCAGAGAGAGCTGGTTGGTCATATTGACGATCGATTTGAGGTCGGCGTTGTTGATGATCTTCACGTTTCCGCCGGTATCCACGATTTTGGTGGTGCGAATGCCGATTTCCTGAACGGTGCCGCGGAAGCCGCCGGCAACAATGATGTCGCCAACGTCAAAAACGTTTTCAAAAATGATAAAGAGGCCGGCAATGATATCGGCGATCAGCGGTTGTGCGCCCAAGCCGACGACCAAGCCTACAATGCCGAGACCGGCAAGGATGGAGGAAGTGTCGATCCAGAATTGCAGAACAAAGAACAGCCATGCAAGAGCGGCCGCATATTTGATCAGACTGCAAAACATATTCACAATGGATTTGCCCTTTTTCATAGGAGCGGAAAGCTGCTTGATCACAAAGCGGATGATCGAGCTGCCGCCCAGGAAAAAGAAGGCATAGCTGAGAATGCGGAGCGCGATGTTGAAATCTCCTGCGCTGCCGAAAATGTTAATGCTGCGCCAGAAGCTGTTCATCGGTTCAAATACTTTTCCGCCGATTGCCAAAAGAACAAAGTAGGCAATCGTGGCAAGCACCAAAAGGCTCTTCACAAGGAAACCAAAGGTGAACTTGAAGTTCTTGAACCAGTTTTTGAGGTTGTCGAGAATGATTTTCATTGTTTTTCCCTTTCTTTTCTTTTTTTGTTTTTATGTAAAAAAATACATACAGGTTTAAAAATCGGCAAATTCGAAACCGATTTATTATATATTATCATAAATCTCCATAAAAGTCAAGAAAAAGTGCTCGTTTTGGCGAAATATCATAAAAAAGCCGTGCTCCAGGTGGCAATGCCGCTCCGGAGCACGGGGTTGTTTTTTTTTGATTATTCAGCTTTTTATTACTTTTTTATCCCAACTGTTTTTTTGCCCAAGCGATTTGCGCTTTTACCGAAGCGGCCGAGGTGCCGCCGGTGCAGGAGCGGCGGGAAACGCAGGCATCCAGATCGACCGCCGCGTAAACGCCATCGTCAAATACCGGCGAAAACTTTTTGTATTCTTCAAGCGAAAGGTTTTCCAAAATCTTTCCGGTTTGAATGCAGTAGGCAACCAGCTCGCCCGAAAGTTTATACGCGGTGCGGAACGGCAGTCCCTTCCCTACAAGATAGTCGGCAAGGTCGGTGGCGTTCAAAAAGCCGGTTTGCGCCGCCTTGCGCATTTCGGCCTCGTTTGCCTGCATGGTTGCGATCATTCCGGTCATAACGTCCAGGCATTGCTCCGCGGTATCGCAGGCGTCGAAAATGCTTTCCTTATCCTCCTGCATATCCTTATTGTATGCCAGCGGCAGGCCTTTCATTGTGGTCAAAAGCGCGATCAGATCGCCGTACACCCTTCCCGTTTTGCCGCGGATCAGCTCGGCCATATCCGGGTTCTTTTTTTGCGGCATAATGGAAGAGCCGGTGGTAAAGGCATCCGAAAGCGTTACAAAGCGGAACTCCCAGCTTGACCAAAGCACCAGCTCCTCCGAAAGCCGGGAAAGGTGCAACAGCACCACCGCAAGCGCCGAGAGGATCTCCACGCAGAAATCCCGATCTGAAACGCCGTCCAGCGAGTTGAGCGAAACTGCGTCAAAACCCAGCTTTTTCGCCTCATATTCGCGGTCAACGGGATAGGTGGTTCCGGCCAGCGCGCAGGAGCCGATGGGCGAAACGTTCATCCGTTTTGCGGCGTCGGAAAGGCGGCCGAGATCGCGCAAAAGCATCATTACATAGGCCATCAGGTGGTGGCCGAAGGTGACGGGCTGCGCCCTTTGCAAATGGGTATATCCCGGCATTACGGTTGCCGCGTATTGTTCGGCTTTTTCGATTAAGACATTGGCAAGGAGCTTGACCTTTTTTGCAATCGTTTCGCATTCTCCGCGCAGCCAAAGGCGCAGATCCAGCGCCACCTGGTCGTTCCGACTGCGTGCCGTGTGCAACTTTTTGCCCGCCTCGCCGATCCGCTCGGTGAGCACCTGCTCCACGAACATATGAATATCCTCGCTTGCGGGATCGATTTTCAATTTTCCGCTTTTCAGGTCGGCAAGAATGGTTTCCAGCCCGGCAAGAATGGCATCGGCGTCGGCTTTTGCGAGAATACCCTGCGCGGCAAGCATAGCGGCGTGCGCCATACTGCCCCGAATGTCCTCGCGGAACATCCGGCAGTCCACCGCGATGGAAGAATTAAAATCGTCGGCCAGCCGGCTGGTTTCGCCGCTCGTTCTGCCGGCCCATAATTTTTGGCTCATTTCTTTTCCTCAAGTTTTTGTTTCATACGCGCCTGCACGGCAATGGGCAGGCCGTAAAGATTGATAAATCCGGCGGAGTCGTTCTGGTTGTAAATATGATCCTCGCCAAAGGTTGCAAGCTCCTCGGAATAGAGCGAGTACGGCGACCATACGCCGGCTTTGATGATGTTGCCTTTATAGAGTTTGAGTTTGACCTTGCCGGTGACCGTTTTTTGCGTGGAGGTTACAAACGCGGAAAGCGCCTCGCGCAAGGGGGTGAACCACTGGCCGTTGTAAACCAGCTCGGCAAAGGTGATGGAAAGCCGCTGTTTTTCGTGGGCGGTCATTTTATCCAGCGTAACCGTTTCCAGGTACTCGTGCGCGGCGTACAGGATGGCGCCGCCAGGCGTTTCGTACACCCCGCGGCCCTTCATACCCACCAAGCGGT
>CAMPBZ010000117.1 GCA_946641795.1 uncultured Clostridia bacterium | reverse complement strand
AAGACCGTCGAGAACGACGGTTACAACGCTCTTCAACTTGGATTTGAAGAAGTGAAAGAAAAGCATTTGACCAAAGCCGCGAAGGGTCACTTCACGGCGGCGGGCGTTCCCATGAAGAAGCACCTGAAAGAATTTCGGCTGGATGATTGCTCCGCAAACGTTGGTGATTTCATCACCGTCGATACCTTCGCTGTTGGCGAAAAGGTCGATGTAACCGGCTTGACCAAAGGCCGCGGATACACCGGTGCAGTCAAACGCTGGAACCACCACACGCTCTGCTCTACGCACGGCGTTGGCCCGATCCACCGCGAGGTTGGTTCTATGGGTGCAAACTCCTCGCCTTCCCGCGTTTTTAAGAACAAGAAGATGGCAGGACAGTACGGTAACGAACAGGTAACGATCCTCAACCTTGCGGTTGTTAAGATCGATGCCGAAAAGAATTTGATCGCGGTCAAGGGCGCCATTCCGGGTGCGAAAAACGGAATCGTGTTCATCCGTGATTCTGTGAAAGCCTGAGCGGAAGGAGGAAAACAACAATGCCAGTCGTAAAAATTTACAATATGTCCGGCAAGGTAGTCGACGAGCTGCAACTGAACGACAAAGTCTTCGGTGCAGACATCAACGAAGCTGTTCTCCATGCCGCGGTCAGAGTTTATCTGATGAACCAGAGACAGGGTACCCAATCCACGCTGACCCGCACCGAAGTTTCCGGCGGCGGCAAGAAGCCGTGGAGACAAAAGGGAACCGGCAGAGCCCGCCAGGGTTCCACCCGTTCTCCCCAGTGGACGCACGGCGGCGTCGCTCTCGGCCCGAAGCCCAGAGATTACCGCCTGTCCATGAACAAGAAAGCCCGCAGAGTTGCATTGCTCAGCGCACTTTCGAGCAAGGTTGCCAGCGGCGATCTCGTCGTGATCGACAGCCTGAAAGTGGAAGGAAAGCCCTCCACCAAAACAATAGTTGCTATGTTCAAGGCGCTCGGCTTTGAGGAAACCTACACCAAAACCTACAAGACCATTGCGGTCAAGGATGGTCAGGTGGAGCACGGAACCGAAACGCGCGAGGCAACCAGAGCGCTCAGCGCACTGGTCGTTCTTGACAGCAACGATAAGAACGTGATCAGAAGCTGCAACAACATTCCCAAGGTTGAAACCACGCAGGTTGGAAACCTCAACGTTTACGAGGTGCTCAAAGCCAGCAAGGTTGTCCTGACGGTTGAAGCAGTGAAAAAACTTGAGGAGGTGTATGCGTGATGAAATTCGCTCAGGATATTATCATCAGACCGATCATCACCGAAGCGGCAATGGATCTTCTGCAAAAGAAGACCTATGTGTTTGAAGTTGCCAAAAACGCAACCAAACCCGAAATTGCCAAAGCGGTTGAGGAAGTCTTTGCATCCAGCAAAATCAAGGTTGCAAACGTCCGCACCATCAATATGAAGAAAAAGCCGAAGAGACTCGGCGTTCATTCGGGATATACGTCCGCTTGGAAGAAAGCGATCGTAACGTTGACTCCCGATTCGGGCGAGATCGAGTTCTTTGAAGGCCTGAACTAATGTAGGAGGGAATCGAAATGCCTACGGTAAAGTATAATCCAACAACTCCCGCAAGACGGAACATGAGCGTTCCTTCCTTTGAGGAGATTACCAAATTCTCTCCGGAGAAAAGTTTGATCGTTATTAAAAAGAAGCATTCCGGGCGCAACAGCTACGGGCGCATCACCGTTCGTCATCGCGGCGGCGGCAATAAGATCAAATATCGTATTATCGACTTCAAGCGCCAAAATCCGAATGCCAACACGGTTCTGGGCATTGAGTACGACCCCAACAGAACCGCGTATATCGCATTGCTCCAGGATACCGAAGGGACCAAGAGCTATGTGATCGCGCCCGAAGGCCTGAAAACCGGCGACGTGATCTACTCCGGCCCCGAAGCCGATATCAAACCCGGTAACACGCTGCCAATCGCCAATATTCCGGTTGGTACCGTTATCAACAACATTGAGATCTATCCCGGCAAGGGCGCGCAGCTCGTTCGCTCCGCCGGCGCTATGGCGCAGTTGATTTCCAAAGAGGACAACGGCATGGCGCAGATCCGTCTTCCTTCCGGGGAAGTTCGTTTCATCCGTCTGGATTGCAAAGCCACCATCGGTCAGATCGGCAACGTCGAGCACGACACGGTGAAGGTCGGTAAAGCAGGTAAAACCAGACACAAGGGCATCCGTCCCACCGTCCGCGGTTCGGTTATGAACCCCTGCGATCACCCTCACGGTGGTGGTGAAGGTAAGTCCCCGATCGGACATCCCGGCCCGGTAACGCCTTGGGGCAAGCCTGCTCTGGGTTATAAGACCCGCAACAAGAAGGCGCGCACCAACAAGTTCATCGTAAAACGTAGAAATGCGAAGTAAGGAGGAAATGGAAAATGAGCAGAAGCAGTAAAAAAGCACCTTATGTTGAAGAAAAGCTCTTCAACCGCATTGAAGCGATGAACGCCAACGGCGAAAAGAAGGTTCTCAAAACCTGGTCCCGCGCGTCCACCATTTTCCCCGAATTTGTCGGTCACACCATTGCCGTTCACGACGGTAAAAAGCATATTCCGGTGTATATCACCGAGGATATGGTCGGCCACAAGCTCGGCGAATTTGCGCCCACGCGTACCTTTAAGGGTCACGCGGGCTCCAAAACATCCAATAACGGTAAATAATTGTAAAGGGAGGTTCATTTCAACATGGAAGCAAGAGCTTATTTGAAATATGCAAGAATTTCCCCGCGCAAGGTGCAGATCGTTCTGGATCTGATCCGTGGCAAGGATGTTGCCGCCGCTATGGGAATTCTCAAAAACAAACCGAGAGCCGCCTCGGAACTGCTGATCAAGCTGTTGAACAGCGCGATCGCAAATGCGGAAAACAATTTCCAGATGGATGCTTCGAAACTTTATGTTTCCGAGTGCTTCGTAACCGCCGGCCCGACCCTGAAACGGATCATGCCGCGCGCAAAGGGAAGCGCTGACCGCATCCTGAAGAGAACCAGCCACGTTACAATGGCTGTGAAAGAGAAAGACTGAAAGGAGGAAACAAGAGAATGGGACAGAAAGTAAATCCCCACGGTTTGCGCGTGGGCGTGATTAAAAACTGGGATTCGAGATGGTTCGCAAAGGACGAAGTCTTCGGCGACACCCTTGTTTCCGACTACAACGTCAGAAAGTATCTTAAAACCACTCTGTACGACGCCGGCATCTCCAAAATCGAGATCGAGCGCGACGCACACAGAGTACGCGTTTTCGTGAACTGCGCAAAGCCGGGCATGGTCATCGGCCGCGGCGGCTCCGAAATCGAAAAGTATCGTCAACAGCTGGAAAAAATGGTTGGTATGCCGGTTGCCCTCAACGTTGTTGAGATCCGTCAGCCCGACCTGGACGCTCAACTCGTTGCCGAGAACATTGCAAAGCAGATCGAGAACCGCGTTGCGTTCCGCCGCGCTATGAAAATGGCAATCCGGAACACGATGCGCCTTGGCGCACGCGGTATCAAAGTCAACTGCGGCGGCCGTCTGGCCGGTGCCGACATCGCAAGAAGCGAGCACTACCACGAAGGAACCATTCCGCTGCAAACCCTGCGCGCCGACATTGAGTACGGTTTTGCGGAAGCAAACACCACCTATGGCAAAATCGGCGTCAAGGTCTGGATCTACAAGGGTGAAATTCTGAACGAGGTCAACAGACCCGGCAGCCCCAGAAGAGATCGCAGAGACGATCGTCGCGGCGGAGACCGTCGTGACAATCGCGGACCGAGAGGCGATCGCCGTGACGGCGGACGCCGCGACGGTCAAAGAACGGGTGCTCCCCGCCGCGAGGGCGGAGAACGCCGCGAAAGAACTCCGAAAGAAGGAGGCGCAAAATAATGTTAATGCCGAAAAGAGTAAAATTCCGTCGCGTTCAGCGCGGCAGAATGAAGGGCAAAGCCTCCCGCGGAACCACCATCAGCAACGGTTCTTTCGGTTTGGCGGCATTGGAGCCCGCATGGATCACCAGCAACCAGATTGAAGCAGCCCGTATCGCTATGACGCGTTATATCCGCCGTGGCGGTCAGGTCTGGATCAAGATCTTCCC
>CAMPBZ010000116.1 GCA_946641795.1 uncultured Clostridia bacterium | reverse complement strand
GTTTCGGGGCGCAGATAAACGGTGTTTTTCGCGTCCTCGGTAACGCCCTGGAAGGTTTTGAACATCAGGTTGAACTGACGAATATCGGTAAAGTTATGCTTGCCGCAGGTGGGGCAGGGAATGTTGTGCTCCTCCACAAAGGTTTTCATCTCCTCTTGCGAGAAGGCGTCAATGGGCTTGGGGAGCGCAAGGCCGGTTTCGGCGCAAAAATCCTCAATCAGTTTGTCGGCGCGGAAACGCTCGTGGCATTCCTTGCAGTCCATCAAAGGGTCGGAAAAGCCGGCCAGGTGTCCGCTTGCAACCCAGGTTTGCGGGTTCATCAGAATGGCGGCGTCCAGCCCGACGTTGTACTTGTTTTCCTGCACAAACTTTTTCCACCAGGCGCGCTTGATGTTGTTTTTCAGCTCGGCGCCCAGCGGGCCGTAGTCCCAGGTGTTGGCAAGGCCGCCGTAAATTTCGGAGCCGGGGAACACAAAGCCTCTGCCCTTGCAAAGGGCAACGATTTTTTCCATTGTTTTTTCGGTGTTTTTCATAGTTGTTTTATTTCCTTTCCCAAAGGGTTAATGATATTCAAAGTTTTTGCGCGCGGTTTTCGGCGCTTTTGAGGGTGTTTTTGAGCAGCATGGTAATGGTCATGGGGCCAACGCCGCCGGGGACCGGGGTAATGTAGGAGCATTTGGGCGCAACGGCGTCAAAATCCACGTCGCCGCAGAGCTTTCCGTTCTCGTCGCGGTTCATTCCAACGTCGATCACCACGGCGCCTTCCTTGACCATATCGGCCGTCAGGAAATGCGCGCGACCAACGGCGCTGACCAGAATGTCGGCCTCGCGGGTCAGGGCCTCGGTGTTTGCGGTGTGGCGGTGGCAAACGGTAACCGTGCCGTTGGCGGCCATCAGCAACAGCGCCATCGGCTTGCCAACAATGTTGCTCCGGCCAACCACCACGCAGCGCTTGCCGTCGGGGTCAATGCCGTAGCGGCGGAGCAGCTCCATAATGCCCGCGGGGGTGCAGGGCACAAAGGCGGGGGCGCCGATGGTCAGCATTCCCACATTGCAGGGGTGAAACCCGTCCACATCCTTTTCGGGAGCAATGCGCAGGAGCAGTTCGCCCTCGTCCAAATGTTTGGGCAGGGGGAGCTGGACAAGAATGCCGTGGATTTTTTCGTCGGCGTTCAACCGGTCAATCAGACCGAGCAGTTCGGCCTGGGTGGTGCTTTCGGGCAGGCGGTGGACTTCGGAATAAAATCCAACTTCTTCGCAGGCGCGCGCCTTGTTGCGCACATAGACCTGCGAGGCGGGATCCTCTCCCACCAGAATGACCGCCAGCCCCGGCGCAAAGCCGTTGCTTTTTACAAAGGCCGCGGTTTGCTCGCGCAGTTCCTGGCGAATGGCGGCCGAGGTTGCTTTTCCGTCAATGATCTGCATGGTCGGATCCTCTTTTTGCTACCGGCGTTTTCTTGGCCGGTTTTTTCTTTTTGCCGGGCAGCGTTACCGTTCCGCGCTGGTTTGCCGGCTTGCGGCGGGGTTTGGGCGCCGGCTGCGCCGGTTCCAATTCTTTTGGTTCGGTTGGTACGGCGTTGTTTTCTTCTACGGGGCTTTCACTTTGTGCCGGATTGGTTTTTTCGGTAGAAGTTGCCATTTCCGCCGCGGGCTCTTCGGCAACCGGGGCTTTTTCGGCCGGCTTGCGGCGGGGTTTGGCCGCCGGCTGCGCCGGTTCCAATTCTTTTGGTGTTGGTACGGCGTTGTTTTCTTCTACGGGGCTTTCACCTTGTGCCGGATTGGTTTTTTCGGTAGAATTTGCCATTTCCGCCGTGGGTTCTTCGGGCTCGGGAGCGGCCGGCTCTTCGACCGGATCGGGCGCCGGCTCTTCGTTCTCCCGCTTGGCAAACATTTGCTCGGCAATGGTTTCTTCCAGGGGGAGGTCGTCGTGGGGGTCGAGCGGCTCCTCTACCACCGGCTCGGGGTTTTCCTCGCGCACCGGGTTTTCGGGAGTTTCGGGAGTTTCGGGAGTTTCGGGCGTTTCCGTCTGCACGCCGGTTTCCGCCGCCGGTTTTTCATAGGCGGCAAATTCCGGGTGCTTTCTGCGCCAGATGGGAATGAAGATGAGCAGCGCGGTGCCGATCAGGAAGCAGAGCAGACCCACCAGCTGGGAAATGCGCACGCCGTCGGTGCCGAAAATGCCCTTGAAGATATACAGGCTATCGGTGCGCAGCCCTTCGATGAACATTCTGCCGAAACCGTACCAGGCCAGGTAGGAAAGCAGGATTTGCCCGTTGAATTTCTTTTTGCGGTAGAGCAGGTTGAGCAGTACAAAGCCGATCAGGTTCCAAACGCTCTCGTACAGGAAGGTGGGGTGAACGTAGGCGAGCGACGAGGAAAACTCGTTGGGCAAAAGCCCCATGCGCAAAAAGGAGGAAACGGGAACGGAAAACTCTTTCAAAAAGAAGAAATAGCGCGAACTGCCGTCAACGATCTGATAGCCGTAGGCCTCGCCGTTGAAAAAGTTGCCCCAGCGGCCCAGCACCTGCGCAAACATCACGGCAGGAACGGCCGCGTCGTAAAGGCGGAGCATTTTGATTTTTTTGACCTTGCAAACAATGAAAATGCCCAAAGCGCCGCCCAGCACGCCGCCGTAAATGCCCAGCCCGCCGTTCCATACGGCAATCACATCATAGAAAGAATGATAATTTTCCAGCGAGGTGAGCACGTAGTACAGCCGCGCGCCGATGATGGAAAGGATGACCGTGACCAGCCCGACGTCCAGAACGTCGTCGGGTTTTATGCCCTCGCTCTTTTTGGCGCGCCAGGCAACGTACAGAAAAGCCAGCGCAATGCCCAGCGTAATAAACAGGCCGTACCAGCGCACTTCCAGTTTGCCGAACAGGGTAAAGGCGACCGGGTTCAGCTCGGTTTCGCCAATGCCCAGGCCGGGGAAGGAAACAATCACATTTCCGTTCATAAAAAACCTCCCGAATGGGTAATCGTCAATCTTGTTTGATCTCTTTCGGCAGGATTACCGAAAGGCAGGTGCGCTCCGGCCGGAGCAACTCACCAATCAGCGCGGCGCAGTCCTCGGCCTTTGCCGTTTCCAAAAGGGAAAGGTAGGAGAACAGGTCAACCCCTTCCAGCGCGCAATCCAGCAGGTTGTTGCCAATCTCGTCGGCATAGTCGAAGTCGCGGATCTCGGAGGAGATCAGCCCGCGGCGGGAGCGCTCAAAATCGGCGGGGTCAAGCCCTTCGCGCGCCGCGCGTTCCAGCGTTTGGCGCACGCGGTCGGCCACTTCTTCGGGGTTTGAGGTCTCCCCGCAGATCGAGTGCAGGGCAAAGCGGTCGGTGCCGGAGTAGCCCGACGAGTAGGATGGGGTAAGCAGACCGGCCTCAAACAGTGCGGAATAGAAGGACGAGGATTTGGAAAACAGGGTATCCGAAAGCAACGAGAAGGCCGCGTCCCGCCGCAGGCGATCCATCGGGTCGGCGGGCAGAACGGGGTCTTTTACCGCCAGATAGAACAGCGGTTTTACCAGCGGCATTTTTGCCGTTTTGTAATGTTCTTTTGCAGTCTCCGGCTCCTCAAAGGGCGCGCGGACGATCGCCTTTGCCGGCGGCGCGTCCGAGAGCATTTTGTCCGCCACTTCCAGCACTTCGCCGGCGGTCACGTTGCCGCAAACCGAAAGGATCATATTGGAGGGCTGGTAGAAGGTGTTGTAGCACCGGTAGAGAATTTCGGGGGTGATCTCCTTGATGGAAGCAAGACTGCCGGCAATCTCCTCGCGCACGGGGCAGACGTGGTAAAGCCCCGCAAAGGCGTTTTGCGTACAGCGTTCGGAGGGGGAGTCCAGCCCGGAGCGGATCTCCTCGGCAATAATGCCGCGCTCCTTTTCCACCGATGCCTGGGTGAAATAGGGGGTCAGCACCAGCCGGAACAGCTCTTCCAGCGCCGGGGCAAAGGGCTCCGGCGTGCTGAAATGGTAGCAGGTAACGGTATGGCCGGTGTAGGCGTTCAGGTCGGCGCCCAGCGCCGAAAAGCGGGCAAACGGGTCGATCCCTTCCGGGTTATCGAACAGTTTGTGTTCCAGGTAATGCGCCGTTCCGGCGGGAACGGTGGTAAAA
>CAMPBZ010000115.1 GCA_946641795.1 uncultured Clostridia bacterium | reverse complement strand
TGGCCTACGGTATGGTCTATCGCCTGCGCAAACAGGCGTTTGAAAAATTGCAAAAACTGCCCATTGCCTACCTCGACGCGCATTCGGTGGGCGAGATCGTCAGCCGGATGATGACCGATGCCGAACAGTTTACCGAAGGACTTTTGCTCGGCTTTAACCAGTTCTTTACCGGCATCATCACCATTTTCGGCACCATCGGCATTATGCTTTCCATCAAAGCTTCGGTCGCCGCGGTCGTCATTTTCATCACACCGCTTTCCCTGTTTGTTGCCTCCTTTATCGCCTCGCGCACTTACAAACTCTTCCAGAAGCAATCCGAAGTCCGCGCCGAGGAGACTGCGATGATCGACGAATATATCGGCAACCACAAGGTGGTTCTTGCCTTCGGGCAGGAAGCCGCCGCGCAGGAGCGGTTCGATGAGATCAACGGCCGATTGCAAAAATGCTCGCTCAAAGCCCTGTTCCTCTCCTCTACCACCAATCCGAGCACGCGCTTTGTCAACAACCTGGTTTACGCCGGCGTTGCGCTGGCCGGCGCTATGCTCTGCCTGCCGCTGGGCGCCGCCGCCTTTACCGTAGGCCGGCTGACCGCCTTCCTTTCCTACGCAACGCAATATACCAAACCGTTTAACGAAATTTCCGGCGTGGTTGCCGAATTTCAAAATTCGCTTGCCTGCGCCGCCCGGCTGTTTGAACTGCTGGACGAGCCGCCCATTCCGCCCGACGCGGAGGATGCGGTGGTAATCCGGGAGCCGGACGGAACGGTGACCTTGAAGGATGTTGCTTTTTCCTACACGCCGGAGCGCGAACTGATCCGCAATTTGAACCTGCAAGTCAAAGCGGGACAGCGCGTTGCCATCGTCGGCCCGACCGGGTGCGGCAAAACCACCGTGATCAACCTGCTGATGCGCTTTTACGACGTTGACGAAGGCAGTATTCTTGTCAGCGGCACCGACATTCGAAACGCCACGCGCGCTTCCCTGCGCGCCTCGTGGGGAATGGTCTTGCAGGAAACCTGGCTGCGCGCCGCAACCGTGCGGGAAAACATTGCCATCGGAAAGCCCGACGCCACCATCGAGGAGATCGTTTCCGCGGCCCGCGCCGTACACGCCGACGCCTTCATCCGCCGCCTGCCGCAGGGGTACGATACCGTATTGGGCGAGAACGGCGGCTCGCTTTCGCAGGGGCAAAAGCAGTTGCTTTGCATTGCCCGCGTCATGCTGGCACCGCCGCCGATGCTGATTTTGGATGAGGCCACCTCCTCCATTGATACCCGTATGGAATTGAAAATCCAAAACGCCTTTGCCGAGCTGATGCGCGGCCGGACTTCCTTTATCGTCGCCCACCGGCTTTCCACCATTGAGGAAGCCGACGTGATCCTTGTAATGCGCGACGGGCAGATCGTGGAGCAAGGCTCCCACAAGGAGCTGTTGCAAAAAGGCGGATTTTACGCGCACCTTTATAACAGTCAGTTTGAAAGTTGAGTTTTTTGATCTTGATCCCACAGGAGGAACTATGCTGAACCTCAATCACATTACCAAAGAATACCTTACCGGCGACCAGGCCGTTCGGGCGCTGATCGATGTTTCCATCCGCTTTCGCCGGCAGGAGTTTGTTGCCGTGCTCGGCCCTTCCGGGTGCGGGAAAACAACCTTGCTCAATATCATCGGCGGGCTGGATCAATACACCAGCGGCGACCTGGTGATCGACGGGGTCTCCACCAAGCAATATAAGGAGAAGGATTGGGACACCTACCGCAACCATTCGGTGGGCTTCGTGTTCCAAAACTATAACCTGATCCCCCACCAAACCGTTCTTGCCAACGTGGAGCTTGCGCTTACGCTTTCCGGCGTTTCGCGCGCCGAGCGCCGCGAGCGGGCAATCAACGCCTTAAAACAGGTGGGGCTGGAAGACCAAATGCAAAAGCGGCCGAACCAGATGTCCGGCGGGCAAATGCAACGGGTTGCCATTGCGCGCGCTTTGGTCAACGACCCGGAAATTCTGCTTGCCGACGAGCCCACCGGCGCTTTGGATACGCAAACCAGCATTCAGATTATGGAAATTCTGAAAAGCATTTCCAAAAGCAAGCTGATCATTATGGTCACGCACAATCCCGAGCTTGCCGAGCAGTATTCCACCCGCATCGTCCGCCTACTGGACGGGCAGATCGTAGGCGACAGCGATCCGTTGCCGGTCGAGGAGCCCGCGCCCGAGGCACCGGCCGCGGAAAAACCGGTCAAAAAAAGAAAAGCCAAGCGCTCCATGTCCTTCTGGACGGCGCTTTCCCTCTCCTTTACCAACCTGCTCACCAAAAAAGGTCGTACCTTTATGACCTCGTTTGCTGGCTCCATCGGCATCATCGGCATTGCGCTCATTCTTTCGGTCTCCTCCGGGGTAAACGCCTATATCAACTACGTCCAGCGCGATACGCTGGCCAGCTATCCGATCCAGCTGGAAGAGGAAAGCACCGATCTTTCCTCCCTCATCACTGCCATTATGGGCGCGCGGAACGGGGAAAGCACCGAAAAGCACGAGGGCGATTACGTTTACGAAAGCAGCGTAATGGTAGACCTGATGAACTCGATCAACAGTGTGGAAACCAACCATAACGATCTGGCCTCTTTCAAAAAATATATGGAGGCGCACCCCGAAAAATTTGACCCCTACGTCAGCGCGGCGCAGTACAGCTACGATTTCCGCTGGCGCATCCTTACCAACGATACGAGCGGCGCGGTCATCAAATCCGACACGGCAGACCTGCTGGAAGCCATTATGGGTTCCGGCGGCGGAATGATGAGCGGCTCGCTGATGACCTCCAACTACCGCGTCTGGCAGGAAATGCTGCGCGGCAAAGGCGACGATCTTGTCAACTCCCTGATCCCCGAAGAATACGATATGATCTACGGCGAATGGCCGAAAGCCTACAACGAGATCCTGCTGGTTGTCAACGAGAACAACACCGTCAGCGACCTTTCCCTTTACGCGCTCGGCTTGCGCACCAAGGACGAGATCCTGCAAACCATCCGCGATTATAACGAAGGAAAGATTATTGATACCTCCAACAGCCGCAAATACACCTACGAGGAGATCTGCGGTCTGAAATTCCAGCTGTATCTCGCCGCCGAATGCTATTTGGGAAACGACGACGGCACCTATACCGACGCGAGCGCGACCGCAAAAGGCCGGGCGGAGCTCTACGTGAAAAACGAAGGAGTGGAATTGAAAATTTGCGGCATCATCCGCCCCAAAGCGGATGCCACCTCCACCGTTCTTTCGGGAACGCTGGCCTACACCGCCGCGCTGGCCGACTACGTGCTGGAACAAACCACCAAAACGCCCCTTTTGCAGGAGCAGATCAACCACCTTGAAACCGACGTGCTGACCGGTCTTCCTTTCAGCGGCAGTGATGAAGAAAAAATCGCCGTCGCAAAAGAATATGAAGCGACCCTGACCGAAGAAGAACAGCTCGAACTGCGCAAACGCATTCTTGCAACGCCGACCCAGGAAGAAATTGACGAAAAGATCCGGGAAATCGACTACAATATGCTGGTAGAAGCCGGAATGGAAGAGGAAATGCGGCAATACGGCATTACGAGCGAGGAAACCTTCAACAATTACAAACCTTACCTTTCGGTATTTTTGAGCAACGGCATCGGCCGCCTGTTAAGTATGCAAAAGGCAATGGAGGTCGCCGCCCTTTCCGACGAAGAAATTCTTGCCGCCTCTATCAGCGACGAGCAATACCTTGCCATTTATGAGGAAGCGCTCTCCGATGGCTATTCCAAGTCCACTCTGGCCGAAAACCTGAAACTGTTGGGCTATGTGGATGCCAACTACCCGCGCTCGATCGCCATTTACGCAAACACCTTTGAAAATAAGGATCAAGTTGCAAACCTCATCAGCGAATACAACGCCTCGGTTCCCGAAAATCAAAAAATCGAGTACACCGATTACGTTGCCCTCTTAATGTCCTCCATCACCACCATCGTCAACGCCATCACCTATGTTTTGATCGCGTTTGTGGCCATTTCGCTGGTCGTTTCCTCTATTATGATCGGCATTATCACCTATATTTCGGTGCTGGAACGCACCAAGGAGATCGGCATTCTGCGCTCGATCGGCGCCTCG
>CAMPBZ010000114.1 GCA_946641795.1 uncultured Clostridia bacterium | reverse complement strand
GTGCTGGGCAAGATCAATCATCAGCCGGAGCGCGTAGCGCCCCTTGGTGGAAACCATCATAAAAAGCCTCCTGTCCGCCGAAAAACCGGCAGGGTGAAAATCCGAACGGCAAAATTCAATTCCCACCGTTCTTGTAGGATATTATAACACGCCTTTTTGGAAAAAACAAGTACCCAAAGCCAAAATCTTGTAATATTTACAGGTTTCCATTATGTTCCACAGAAATCAGGGATTGACAAAAAAAGAGAACTGTGCTAATATTAAGGTAAAGAAAAAGACACGAAAACGGAAATATTCTAAATTTTCAAAATAAAAAAGGAGAAAACGAGATGGACTTCAATCAGATCTTTGCGTATTTGCCCTACATGTTTGCCGGGCTTTTTGCACTGGCAATGCTGTTCTCGGTGCTGTTTGCGGTGCTCCGTGGCATGACCAAGGCGCGCATCCGGCTCATCATCCTGGCGGGGTGCCTGTTGGTATCCTTCCTGGTGGTTTGGGGCTTCAAGAGCGCCGCGACCGGCGTTTATCCGCAGCTTGAAAGCGCCATTCAGCAGGTGCTGACGACCGAACAGGCAAAGGAGTTTTACCAGCTGATCAGCGGGTCGGAACCCTTGCAGGAAACGCTGATCGGGCTTTCCGCCGCATTGGTAGCACCGCTTCTGTTCTTTGTGGTCTTCCTTGCTTTGCGGATCGTCAGCTGGATCGTTTACTTTATCGTTATGCTGATTTTGAACAGCAAGATCAAGGAAAAAGAGAAAACCAAAAAGGCCCGCGGCTGGCGCGCCCTCGGATTGGGCGTTTTGCAGGGTCTGCTGATCTTCTTTGTTCTGATGACCCCGATCTACGCATATTTGAGCTTTGCTATGCCGGTCGCGCAAGTCGCGCTGACGCAAGAAGAGGAAGCTCCAAATACCGTCAACAACGATGGCCTGGTGAATGCACCGGCTGTTCCCAAGGTGTTGAGCGTTACGAAAAACAATGTTTTGGCAGCCTTCGGCGGCAATGTTGACGCGCAGGCCATTCAAAAGTTGCTGGACGACACGCAAAACAACTTCTTCTTTGCGGCTTACGGGAAACTGGGCGGCAACCTGACCTGCAATTTCCTGACCGGGTTTACCTCGGGCGGCGAAAAAACAACGCTTGTAAAAGAGGCAAAAGCCATTGGCGCTTTGGCGGCCGAGGCAATGAAGCTGAAAGATGTGAAGGGTGTGGAAAGCCTGGATGAGGAAAAGGCCGCCGTTATCGGCAACCTGGTTTCCGGCATTGGCGATTCCAAGCTGCTGCAAACGGTGGTCGGCGAGGTAATTTACGCCGTGACCGACGCCTGGAAAAACGATCAGACCGTAATGGGTCTTGAAAAGCCGAAGCTGGACCCCGCGGTGGAGCCCATCTTCAACGCCATTCTGGACGACTTCCACAAAGACGCCCGCACGCCGGGTCAGATAAGCGCCGACATCAAAACGCTTGGCGAAATGATCACGGTTATGGCAAAATCCGACCTGCTCAAAGAGATTGCAGGCGAGAACCCCGACGCGGATAAATTGATTGAAACGCTTGCGCAGGGCGATGTGATCAAAGGACTGATCACGGCGCTCGGCAAGAACTCCACGCTGAAAAATCTGATCCCCGAAGTTGCAAACGTAGGTATGCGCGCGCTCGGCGCAAGCGTTCTGAACCTGCCGGAGAACGCCGAGGAGATTTTTGAGCGGTATATTCAGGATATTACCGACGCGATCAACGAAGTGCTTGCGGCCAACGCCACCTACGAAGAAAAGGTGGATATGCTCGCCGCAAAGATGCTCAAAGCGGTGGACGATTCCGGCTTGACGATCGAGCTGGACGAAGCGGTTGCCAAACTGTATTCCGACGCCCTTCTGTCCGACATCCGCGACGCCGGTATGACGCAGATCACCACCGACGACGTTAAAGACTTCTTCCGGATCGCCGCAGAGCAGTACGAGGAGAACCAGCAGGAAAGCACCGCGCCCCTCGCCGCAAGAACCGGCGCTGATGAAAAGTACCGTGGCTCGCTTTACGGCAACAAGACCAATAGCGAAATTGCGGGAAGCGCGGTCGTAAAACTGGTGGTCATCACCAAAGAGATCGCCAAAGCCAGCGAGGAAGCCGCCGATGAGGAAGCCTTCCAGCAGAAAATGGCGCAAATCACCGAGCAGTACGAAATTTCGGTCAGCCTTACGGAACTCTCCAAGGATTCCTTTACGCAAACCTCGCTCAAAGTTGTTTCTTCCATTAAGGAAGGCAGCAGTTTCCCCACCGTGCTCGTCACTGTGGAGTCTCTGCTGATCGATACGCAAAAGGTCAGCGACAACATCAACGAGAATACCATCGAGGCCGAGGCCGAAAAGATCGGCAAGATCTTCAACACCGCTATGAAAGTCAAGGATGCGTTTGCCAATTCTTCCAGCGGTTTTGACCTCAATCAGTTGCAGGAGATCGCAACCGATCTGGGCGAGATCCTGGATTCCATTGAAAGCACCGAGACCTTCGACGGCAAAACCGCCGTTGTTGTAACCGCCATCTTCCAGAAGGACGAAGTGACCGAGAGCATGGATATCGACATCCGCACGGCCACCGAGCTCGCCCAGGTGGCCACCGAGCAAATCAACGGTGTGGATCCCGACTATTCCGCAACCATTGCAAGCGTCAGCACCGGTGCCCTGCTTGCGCAAAAGTTGAGCGATCCGGAAGGCAAGATCACCGAGGACGACGTGGAAGCGCTTTTGAGAACCATTACGCCGCAAACGGCCAATATGCTCAAAGTTTACATGACCGACGAGCGCATCAACAATTTCGGCATTCCCAACCAGACCACCAACGCCGCGGCGCGCATTCTGCGGGCGCTGTTTGAAGAAATGGCCGACAAGGAAAAATACCCCGATTATTCGGGCGAGACTGCCGCAATGCTCAAAATGTTTGAGGTTGCCAGAGCCTCCGGCAACAACAGCGGAACCAACCGCATCTTCAACCTGGGCGACGAAAAGGGACATTTGAATTTGACCGCCGCGGAAACGGTGGAACTTGTAATGGCCTCCAATATGGTTCGCAACGCGTTCGTTGCGGCAATCTACGTGGACGGCGAGATCGACCCCGCAATGATCAACCCGTACGGGCTGAATATTCCCACCGGCGAAAGCGATTATCAGGAATGCGAAGCCGCCATCGAGGCGTACTACGGCGCGCATCCCGAAAGCAAGACCTTCCTCAAAGCCATTGCCGCTTTCTTTGGCGTGGAAGCAAGCTTTCTGAACTGATCTTTCGCAAATCAAAATCAATTTTTCAATTCCATCGGGAGCAGACCGCCGCACCTTTGCGGCGGTCTGTTTTCCGTTCCCCCAAAATTCTCAAAACCCCTTGCAAAAAAGAGAAAACTTTGATATAATAATCAAGTATAGTATTTATTTTGGCAAAGAAGGAAAGAAAACGGCGCGCGAGCGCGCGGAAAGGAGGCGCAATCTATGGCAAATCAACCGTTGCCCGATTTTCGGGAGACCAACCGGGAAGCCGGGGAGATCTTATCTCAAAACAGCAACCGGCTCAAATTGATTGAAGGGATTTTTGTTTGCGTCACCTTTTTCATTTTTGCGCTCCTGCTGCGCGAGGCCTGCCTGCAAGCGGCGCAGTTAATGGCAACGCAGCTGGGAAAGATCCTGTTTTTCATTGCGGGCAATCTTTTGTATTGCGGCGTTGTGCTTTTGGCGGTCATGCCGCTGGTTGTGGGGCTTTTTGGTATGGCGGCGCGAATGGCCAACGATTGCGACGTTTTCCTGCCCGACCTGTTTTTGCCGTTTGCAAGCGGAAAAAATTATTTGCGCGCGCTCATTGTGCTGTGGCCGCTGTATTGGAAATTCGGGGTGTTTTGCTGGTTCCCCGGCCTTGCGTTTGACGCACTCGTTTCCTACTTCGGCAAAACGCTTCTGCTTGTCATTTTGGGCGCCGTTGTGCTCGGGCTGTTGATCGTTGTATGGCTTTTGCTCGGCCTGCGCGGATTTGTGCGTCTCTCCTTCCTTTTGCAATGGCGAATGCCGCTTTTGGCGGCAGGTCGCGCAAACCGGCAAATTGCCGGCAAGTCTTTTGCGGGCGGCGGGCGCTGGTGGCTCTGCTTTTTGCCCCGCATTCTGCTCGGGTTTG
>CAMPBZ010000113.1 GCA_946641795.1 uncultured Clostridia bacterium | reverse complement strand
AAAAGATCGTTGTCTTCAAGTACAAGTCCAAGAAGAACGAGAAGAAAAAGATCGGTCACCGTCAGCCGTTCACCAAAGTTCAGATCTTAAAGATCGAGGGCTGATCCAATTCCGGGATCAGGCAAAATGACATGACGAAAATCGTGTTTTTCAGAAACGACGGAATTTTTTACGGCTTCCGCGAACAGGGACATACCGGATACGGCGAGGCAGGGGACGACATCCTTTGCGCGGCGCTTTCCTCTATGACCATGTTTTTGGTCAACACCATTGAGGTGGCCTACGCTTCTTCGGTGGATTACCAAATCAACGAGGGCGATACCGAAATTACGGTGCGCTGTAAATCGGCGCTCCCCGAGTTTGAGTCCGACGACTACAAACGCTATGCCGTTTCGGGCATTTTTATGGGGTATTATTGCCAGCTCGGCGATATGTTGGAAGAATACGGAGATTATCTGGACGTTTCGGTTGAGGATCGGCCTTACGAGGATTGATCCGCACGCACAACAAAAAGGAGGAAAAGAAGAATGTTGAAACTTAGTTTGCAATTCTTTGCGCATAAAAAAGGCGTTGGTTCCACCAAGAACGGGCGCGATAGCGAGTCGAAGCGTCTCGGCGTGAAAAAGTCGGACGGTCAGGCTGTTCTGGCGGGCAACATCATCGTTCGTCAGCGCGGTTCCGCTATCAGAGCCGGCGAGAACGTTGGCTGCGGCAAAGATTATACGCTGTTTGCATTGATTGACGGAGTTGTTAAATTCGAGCATTACAGCAAGGATCAGAAGAAGGTCAGCGTTTACGCTAAATAATTCGGACGATCCCAAAAATCCGCGGTTTTCCCAAGCAGGAAAACCGCGGATTTTTTATATTTCGATAAAGCCGTCGTTGCAGGTGATCCGAATAGTCGGGCCAACCTTCCAGTCGGAAGCTTTTTGCACGGCGGTCCATTGGGCAAGCGTTCCCAAATAGATCATCTCGGTCAGGTCGGCGCAGTTGTAAAAGGCTTGGGAAGCAATTTCAGCAATGCTTTCGGGCAACACCACCGTTTGGCAGGTCGCGTTGAGAAAGGCGTTTTTGCAAATGCCGGTCACGCGGTCGCCGGCCGGCGAGACGGCGGGAAGCACAATCATTAAATCCAAACAGCTCCCCTGGTTGTAAAGCGCGCAGGTGCCGTTGCCGTTGGATTGAAAGGCCAAACCGGTTGACGCCTTGTATTGCCCGCAAACGGTGCATTTTCCGTTTTCGTAGCGATGGCTTTTGCGGGGAAGTGTCAAATCGGCAATCTCTTCGCCTTCCCAATCAAAAAATCGGTTGCATTCCAGGCAAACGAAATGCCCGGCCGTTCCTTCTTTTTCGCAGGTGGCGGGTATTTCTGCCGTCCAGTTGCCAAAGCGGTGATCCGCGGCCGGAAGTTCCTCTTGCGGAACCAGGATAAGGCCGCAAACGGAACAATGGCTTCCCTCGGTCAATCCCGTCCGAATGCAGGAGGGTGCAACGGCAGGGTCGGTGACTTCGGTATGCCCGCAAGTCGGAACGGGAGTTTGCGCAACCAGAACGGTACCGCAAACGGCGCAATGGCTCCCCTCGGTCAGACCCGTCCGAATACAGGAGGGCGCAACGGCAGGGTCGATCACCGCGGTATGCTCCAACTGTGGAATGGTCAGGTCGGTAATCTCGTTTCCGTCCGCGTCAAAATCCTTGCCGCAGGTCGTGCAGTGGGTATGCGCCAGGCGCCCCGCTTCGGTACAGGTGGCCGGCGTTTCCGGTACCCATTCTTCCAAGGTGTGGATGTGCGCTTCCGGCGGATCCTCCGGCGTTTCTTCGGGTGGATCGGCCGGAGGCTCCGGGTCATCGGTGTTGCCGGAAGGATCGGGGCTTTCCGCCGGTTCCGGGTCATTGGTGTTCCCGGAAGGATCAGGGGTTTCCACCGGTTCCGGGTCGTCGTGCAGGATGATCACTCCGCTTTTTTCGGGAGATGAATTCCTTCCAACCGGCGCCGGGCGGCTGCCGCAGGCGCAGAGAAATGCGACGAGCAGAACAAGCAAAGCCAAAGGAAACAAACGTCTTTTCATAAACTTCCAAACCATTCCTCATCCAGCTCTTTCAGCGAAGGGAAGACGAAATCCGGCGTTTGTTCTTCCGGCGCGGCGGCAAGATCGGCGGGCTGTGTTTCGCCCGAAAGGACAAGCACCGAGGTTACGCCGTTCTGCTTTCCAATGGCAATATCGGTATAAAGCCGGTCTCCCAAAAAGCACATTTCCTCTTTGGAAAATCCGGTCACTTCACAAATCATATCCACCGTTTGCGCGTAGGGCTTGCCGAAATAGGCGGGCGTTACGCCGGTGGAAGCGGTCACAAACGCCGAAATGGCGCCGCTGTCGGGTAGAAAGCCGGTTTCGGTAGGGCAGTTCAGGTCGGGGTGGGTGGAAAGATAGCGCGCGCCGCCGCGGATCAGCCGGCAGGCGTTGTTCAGCTTTTCGTAGGTCAGCGTGGTGTCAAAACTGGTTACAACAATGTCGGCGCGCTCCTCTGTTCCCGTAAGCAGGGGAATGCCGTTTTCGGCAAACTGCTGTTCCAATTCCGGCGTTCCCACCAAATAGACCGATTTGCCTGGCAAATGCCGGGTGATATAGGCGATCGTAACGTCTCCGGAGGTCAGAATTTCCTCTTTGGAGGGTGCAAAACCGAGCCGCGTCAGCCTTTCCAAATAAACCTTCGGGGAATGGGAGGCGTTGTTGGTAAAAAACAGCACCTTTTTTCCGCTTTTCCGAAGGTGATCGATCAGGCGAACGGCAAACGGGAACGGGCGGCTTCCCAGGTAGATGGTTCCGTCCATATCAAAAATAAAAAGGCGTTTTTCTTTCAGGTTGGAAACAGGTGGATTTTTTACGTTCATATTGCATTTTCTCCCCGGATTTTGTTATTTTTTATCATATCACACTTTCCGGTTTTGTCAATAGAATTATCAAAAAAGGCCAAAAAACAGGGGAAAAGAAAGAAAAACTTGGACAAAATCAAAAAAATGTCTATTGCTTTGAAATATCGGATATGCTAAAATAAACTGTAATTTTATAGATTTTTTTGCAAATCTATTGAATATTATTATTAAGAAAAAAGGAGCGCGAACCATGATGTATTATGTGCTTTACAATCCTCTTTCCGGCAATAAACAGGGAGCCGGCAGCGTTGAAAAGGTCAAAGCGTTGGTTGAGGGCGAGGTCAAAGCCCTTGACGTTAGAGAAATTGTCGATTTCAAAACCTTTTTTGCAACGCTGGAAGCAGAGGATAAGGTCGTTCTTTGCGGTGGCGACGGTACGCTGAACCACTTTGTAAACGACATTGCCGATGTGGAAATCAAAAATGAAGTTTACCTCTTCGCCAACGGTTCCGGCAACGATTTCAAAAACGACGTTGCGCCCGAAGAAACCGGGCTGGTCAAAATCAACCAGTACATTCAAAACCTGCCGGTGGTAGAAGTGAAGGGGATGAAACGCCGCTTTATCAACGGCATTGGCTACGGCATTGACGGCTACTGCTGCGAAGTGGGCGACGAAGAGGCCAAAAAGTCGGATAAACCGGTCAACTACGCCGGCATTGCCGTAAAAGGCCTGCTGTTCCATTTCAAGCCCGCCAACGCGGTCGTAACGGTGGACGGCGAAACACACGAATTCAAGCACGTTTGGCTGGCGCCTTCTATGAACGGCCGCTACTACGGCGGCGGTATGAAGGTCGCGCCCGACCAGGATCGTCTGGCAGACCCGAAAACGCTCTCGCTGGTCATTTGGAACGGCACGGGCAAATTGACAACGTTGCTCCGCTTCAAATCCATTTTCTCGGGCGAACACGTCAAATACACCAAGATGATCCACATTTTCACCGGAAAAGACATCACCGTGAAATTCGACCGTCCCACCGCGCTGCAAATCCACGGTGAAACAGTTTCCGGCGTTACCGAATACACCGTTCACGCCAACGCATAAAAAAGGGGAAACACCATGTTTTTAACCGTCCTGTTTCTTCTTTCCTCGGTAGCCTATTCGCTGGCCGTTGTGCTTGGCACAGGCATCAGCCCCTGGTGGCTGTTTGCACTTTTGCCCGGCTTTTTTGTGGCCTGCGCTGCGGTTTATATGCTTTGTATCATCGTAATCTCGCTGTTTTTGCCGCGGAAAGAGCCAAAAAGATCCAGTGCCTTCTGCCGGCTGAACATCCGCCTGTTTTTGAAATGGCTGATGGTGCTTCTCCACGTCAAATTCCACATTCGTGGACAGAAGATTTTGCCGGAGGAACCCTTTGTGCTGGTCTCCAATCACCGTTCGGTTTTTGACCCGATGGTGGTGCTTGCCAAAACAAAACGGAAAAAGATGCTCTTTATTTCCAAGGAGAGCAATTTCAAAATTCCCATTGCCGGGCCGTTTATCCGCCGCGCCGCCTTTTTGGGGATCGACCGCGAAAACGG
>CAMPBZ010000112.1 GCA_946641795.1 uncultured Clostridia bacterium | reverse complement strand
GGTGCGTTCGGGGTATTCCTCGTTGTCAAATTCAATCGTCACGTTGTCATTGCTTCCGGCCGCTTTCAAAACCGATTTTGCCGTTTCGGTAAGCTCGGCAAGGTTGGCGCGCAAAATCGCTTCGGCCTCGTCGCGGTCGGCGCAATCTTCCAACAGCGGCGCCGTTTTCTCCAAAATCGCGTCGCGCACCTTCAATTTGAGCGCCTGATCTTCCTCGGCGTCCGAGTTTGCCAACACGTGCAGCCGGACCACCGAATTGTAAATCTTCTCTTCGCCGTGAACGGGGAACAGTCCCACAAACAGGAACAGCGAAACCAAAATCAGGGTAATTGCAATTGTCTTTTTCATAAAAAATCCTCCCGATAGGTGATGTTTCCATCGTGTACCGTTCGGGAGGCTTTTATTCAATTTTGCGGTAAAAAGCGGTAATTTTTTCCAAAAAGCAGGAAAAAATCAGACTTTTTCTTCCGGCTGTTCCTCTTCGTCGGGCGCGGAGATCTCCAAACTGTTCAGCACCGAGGCAATGTGCGCGCCGTAGGCAATGGAGGTGTCTCGGTGGAAGGAAAGCTCGGGGGTAATGCGCAAATTCAGCGTGCGCGCCAGCTCGCGGCGAATGTATCCGCTTGCCGCTTTCAAGCCCTGTTGCACTTCTTTTTCCTCGCCGTAAAGGAAGGAATAGTATATTTTTGCGTATTTCAAATCGGGCGAGACTTCGGCGGCGGTAACGCTCAAAAAGGCGTCCTGCACGCGCGGGTCTTTCACGTTGCGCATAATGTTCATCAATTCTTTCCGCATCTCTTCGTTAATGCGGTCTCTTCTGTATCTTCCCATCGTTTCAAAGCCTTTCCGTCAAACGTTGCAGAAAAAAACGGCACGCGGCCGTTTTTTGGGGGTGTTTATGCTTCCTCGCCGCCGTCGATCTCGGAGAGATCTTCTACGGTGGCTTCTTCATCGTTCTCTTCTTCGCCTTCCAAAAGTTCGGCGTCCTCTGCGGCTTGCAGCTTCTTCTTTACCACTTTGTTCAAAAGAAAGCAGCCGATTGCGGCAATGGCGCCCAGCACCAGCAAAAAGGATAAAATAGCGGGAATGCAGGATTTTCTTTCTTTCATCGTTTTGATCCTCCCTTTCATTTTTCTTACAAGTATAGTATAACACGGAACATCCGGTTTTACAAGCCCTTTTCAAAATTTTTCTTTGCGCCCGAAAACGCAAAACGCCCTTGATTTTTCGCTTGCTTTGTGGTAGGATAATAGGGAAGTCTTTGAAGAAGGGGGGAGCCGTGCCGTGACCTATCGGGAAATCGTTGCAAAACTGCAAAATGCGGGTGTTGAGAGCGCCGAGTGGGACGCTTTTTTGCTCGTGGAGCATTTTTGCGGGCTTTCGCGGGAGCAACTTATGAAAGACCCCGACCGGCAATTTTCCTCGCCCGAACTTTTTGCCGCGGTGGAGCGCCGCGCCGCGCGGTTTCCGCTTCAATATCTGCTGGGCGAATGGCCCTTCTACAGGCAAACCTACCGGGTTGCCCCCGGTTGCTTGATCCCGCGCCCGGATACCGAATGCTTGGTAGAGGAGGCGATCCGCAAACTGCCCAGGGGCGCCTTTTTTGCCGACCTTTGCACCGGGAGCGGCTGTATTGCAATTTCGGTTCTTTGCTCTCGCCCGGACACCACGGCCGTTGCCGTAGACCTTTCGGACGAGGCGCTTGCCATTGCCGCCGAAAACGCCGCACGCAACGGCGTTAGTGACCGCCTGACCCTGCGCAAGGCCGATCTTTTGGCGCCTGTTCCGGGCGTATGGCAGGCCGGTTTGCCCCTTCCGGCGGCCATCCTTTCCAACCCGCCCTACATTCGCACCGGGGAGTTGGCCGGCCTTTCGCCTGAAGTGCAGGCCGAGCCGCAAATGGCACTGGACGGCGGCGCGGACGGTCTTGTGTTCTATCGCAGTCTGCTCGCTCTTGCGGGTAGGTGGCTTGCGCCGGAGGGCTTTTGCCTGTTTGAGATCGGCTACGACCAAGCAAAAGAAATAGAAGCGCTTGCAAAAAATCGGTTTGCCGTTTGCCGGATTTTGAGCGATCTCGGCGGCAACGACCGCGTTGCACTTTTGGAAAAACCCGTTTGAACCCGATTGCATATATTGAAGAGAGGAACGCCCGCCGGGGGTTCCTCTCATTTTTTGCTTCAAGGGGGGATGGGGAATGAAAATTGCGGTTTTGGCAGGCGGTAACAGCACCGAGCGGGCGGTTTCGCTTTCTTCCGGCGCGCGCATTGCAAACGCTTTGAAAAGGAACGGACACCGGGTGCTTTTGCTGGACATTTGCCGCGGGCTTGCGGAACTGCCGGACGACCCGGAAATACTCTTTGACCGGGTTCCCGCGCCGGAGCCGGACGCGGGGTGCCTTTTCGCGGAAACTGCGGTTTTGCCGGAGGCCGCCCCCGTAGGCGCGAACATTGCCGAACTCTGCCGGCTTGCAGACGTTGCCTTTTTGGCTCTGCACGGCGGCATTGGCGAGGATGGAACCTTGCAGGCGTTTTTGGATTGTGCCGGGGTCTGCTATACCGGCAGCGGTGCCGTTGGCAGTATGCTTGCAATGGAGAAAGACCTTTCCAAACGCCTGTTTTGCGCCGCGGACATTCCAACGCCGGAGTGGGCGCTGTATGACGCCGAAAAGCAGGCGTTTGTCGGCTCTTCCGGCAAAATCGGCTTTCCGTGCGTGGTCAAACCGGCAAACGGCGGTTCCAGCGTTGGCGTTTCGTTTGTCGAAAGCGAGGAAGAACTTGCCCCGGCGCTGAAAACTGCCGGCGCCTTTTGCCGCCGCCTGTTGGTCGAGCGCAGGATCTTCGGGCGGGAGCTGACCGTCGGGGTGCTTGGCGAGCGGGTTTTGCCACCGGTGGAAATCCTGCCGCCGGAAGGCTTTTACGATTACCGCAACAAATACAACGGCAAAACGGTAGAAATTTGCCCCGCAAGCCTCTCGCCGGGTGTTTCCGCCCGCCTTGCAGCCTATGCGCGCCGCGCCTTTGAAGCGCTGCGCCTGCGCGACTACGCCAGGTTTGATTTTTTGCTGGACGAACAGGAACGTTTATGGCTGCTGGAAGGAAATACCCTGCCGGGAATGACGCCGACCAGCCTGTTTCCCAAAGAGGCCGAAACGGTGGGCATTTCCTACGACGCACTTTGCGAATTGCTGGTGCAGCTTTCGGTCAGGCGGGGGTAGGGGCGCGCAAAATGGCCGAACGCCCTTGACAAAAGCGGGAAGTAGTGTTATAATAATATAATCACACTTACCTCTGCGCATTATTTCTCAAAAAAGAAGGATATAAAAATGGCAAAAAAACCGTTGCGTATGCGCTACCGCAAACTGCTGTTGCTGTTGTTTGATATTTTCTGCTTTGCCGTTATTGCCGCGCTTTACTATGTTACCACCAAGGTGGACGGAAGCCTGAACGCCGAGCCGGTCAGCGATTTTCTCATCAACTGCGCAACCCTGCTTGCGTGGATTTTGCTGATCCGTATTGTCACCGGCACCTATTTCAAAATCTGGCGCTATACCAACACCAATTCGCTGTTAATGCTGGCGGTTTCGGATGCGCTCGGCGGCATTTTTGCGGCCATCACCTGCAACGTCATCCTCAAAAGGATCGTTCTCAAAAATGCGCCCAGTATTTGGATGTTCATTGTGATCGCTTCGCTGAACGCCATTTTAACGCTGGTCTCCCGCTTTGTTTACCGGATCGTTTACAAGTACATTGACAACGCGCGGGCGCCGGCCGAGGAGAAAAAAACGCTCTCCAACCGCATTCCCGTTGCCATCGTCGGCGCGGGGCAAATCGGCTATTCTTTGGTGCACGAACTGCTTTCCGGCAAATATTCCCATTATAAACCGCTGTTCTTCATTGATACCGACGGCGCCAAGGTTGGCAGCTATGTGGCCAATTTGAAGGTCTATCCCGAAAACGAGGCTGTGCTGGACCTGATCCGCGAGCAGGGCGTTGCCGAAATCTTTATTGCCATGACCGGTATGGAGGACGCCAAGGCGGCCAACCTGTACCATTTTTACAGCCGCACCGCTTGCAAGATCAAGATCTACGATACCGAAATGCGCGATATGGGCGATAAATCCGGCCCGCGCAAACTGCGCGAATTCAGCATTGAGGATCTTTTGTTCCGCAAATCCATCCATTTTTTGGAGGGAGAAGCGCGCGAGTTTTACACCGGCAAGGTCATTCTGGTAACGGGTGGCGGCGGTTCCATCGGCAGCGAGCTCTGCCGGCAGATCGCGGCCTGCGAGCCCAAACAGCTCATCATTCTGGATATTTACGAAAACAATGCCTATGATATTCAGCAGGAGCTTTCCTTCCAGTATGGGAGCAAGCTGGATTTGCGCGTGGTCATTGCCTCGGTGCGCGACCGCGAGCGGATGGAAGCCGTTTTTGCGGAGTTTCGGCCCCAAATCGTGTTCCACGCCGCGGCGCATAAGCACG
>CAMPBZ010000111.1 GCA_946641795.1 uncultured Clostridia bacterium | reverse complement strand
CAGAATAGCCGAAAGCGTTTCAATAGTGTCGGGGTCCACAATCTCGGGTTTGAGGTCAATGGCAAGGATCTCGCGTTTGCCGTTGATCTTAACGGTTACAACGCCGCCGCCAGCCGAAATATCGTACTCTCTGGCGTCCAGCTCTGCCTGCATAGCCGCCATATCCTCCTGCGCCTTTTGCACCTGGCGCAAAACCGCCTGCATATTTTGTCCACCGCCGGCATTCTTCGGAATGTTTGCTCTCATATCTTCTTCTCCTTTTTATCTGGAAAGATCGTCGGTATCGTTCACCGCGTCTAAAATTTCATCAAACAAATCGCTTTCCTTGCTGTCCACAATTTCGTCCAGCAGTTCCCCTTCGGAAATCTCGCGCCGCAAAACGGTTGCAAGCGCACCGCGCAAATCCTCT
The DNA here is from genome assembly GCA_946641795.1 of uncultured Clostridia bacterium. GTDB lineage: Bacteria > Bacillota > Clostridia > Oscillospirales > CAG-272 > UMGS1865. The sequence goes on along the minus strand of CAMPBZ010000111.1, from coordinate 4,131 downwards.
TTGCCGGTGCCGCCGAACGCGGTATCTCTTGCAAATGGAGCGGAAAAGCGAACAAGGATCTTGCCGTCCTCCAACGTAAATGCCTGCGCGCTCTTCAAAAAGCCGGCAACCATCGCGTTTTTCAGGGCGACCCGCTCCACCACTTCCATCCATTGCCGCAAAGGGCGCAGAACGCGGCGGGTAAAGAAGGAGGGATCCTCCGGCGCGGCCGCGGGGGCAGGTTGTGCCGCCGGTTGCGCCGGTGCTACTGGCGGTTGGGGATCGGGCTTGGGTTGCGCCGGCGCCGCTTTGAGAGCGGCTTTCGGCGTGGAAACGCTTGCAAAGGAGCCAACGGCAACCGCGTCTTCCAGTTTGGCAATGCGGGAAAGGAGGGCCTCGTTGGAAGTGTCCAGCGCCGGCTCGCACATTCTGACCAGCGTCAGCTCGGCCACGATGCGCTTGACCGCGTTTGCCTTTTGCATTGCGTACAGCGCGTCCTCCAACAGCTTGCAATGGGCAAGCAGGGTTTCCCGTTTGAATTTTGCGGCGGCCGCGGTAATTTGCCGGGTCTCATAATCGGTCAAATCCAAATAGCTCGCCGCGCCGGAGGTCGTTTTCACCACCAGCATATCCCGGTAAACCGAAATCAGATCCTGCCAAAAAACGGCAAGGTCTTTGGAGGATTGCACCACCTCGTCCACCTGGGTAAACAGCGCGTCAAAATCGGAATTTGCAATGGCATCCACCGTTTGGAGCATTGCGTCCCGCCCGGTAACGCCCACCACAGCATCCACCACCGCCGGCGTGATGACCTGATTGCTTCCGGCGCAAAGCTCCAAAAGCGAGATTGCGTCACGCATACCGCCCTGCGCAAGCTTGGAAAGCAGGCGTGCGGCGTCGGGTTCAAGGGTCAGTCCCTCTTTTTCGGCAATGAAGGACAGCCGTTTCATCAGCTGCTCGGTGGAAATACGGCGGAAATCGAACCGCTGGCAGCGCGAAACAATGGTTGCCGGCAGTTTATGCAGTTCTGTGGTCGCCAGAATGAAAATGACGTGTTCGGGCGGCTCTTCCAGCGTTTTGAGCAAGGCGTTAAAGGCGCTTGCCGAAAGCATATGCACCTCGTCGATGATGTAAACGCGGTATTTGAGCGCGCTGGGCGCGTAGATCACCTCGTCGCGAATATCGCGGATGTTTTCCACGCCGTTGTTAGAGGCGGCGTCCATTTCCAAAATATCGGTGGTGGCGCCGGTTTCAATCATCCGGCAAGCTTCGCAAACGCCGCAGGGGTTGCCCCCGACGGGATGCTCACAGTTGACCACTTTGGCAAGGATTTTGGCGCAGGTGGTTTTGCCCGTTCCGCGCGAGCCGAAAAACAAATACGCGTGGTTGAACTTGCCGTGTTCCGCCTCGTACCGCAAAACCGACGTGATATGCTCCTGACCGTAAACGTCGTCAAACACTTGCGGTCTCCATTTCCGATAAAACGCCTGGTGCATATTCGTTCCTCCGTTCTCAAAAAATCAAAAGCCAACGATCCCCAAAAAGGCTACCGTTGGCAAATGAGCGAAACAAATGAAAAGCAGAACCGGACTGCAAAACAAGACCATACACCCCAAGATCGAAACTTACCTCCGCGCGAGCTCCGCAATTTCCGCTCAAAACAGGCTTCCTTGCGGCACATCCGGCGCTCCGCTTAATGCTGCTTGGTTCCCCACCTGACATGGTTCACGGAACCGAATTGCGCAAGACCCATTTCTCAACACGAAAAAGGCGTTTCATTCGCAAAAGCTTATTCCTCAAAAGGGGGATCCACCCCTGCTGCAGCGGGTTTCAGGTTCAGGGCTCCGCTAATTCCCCGGCTGGTATGGCCTCGTTTTGCAGTCTGATCCTGCATACTATTATTATAACAGATAAGCGGAATATTTGCAAGGGATTTTTGAAATTTTTATCGGTTTTCAAAAAAACTTTGCAATCAAATAACGTAATCGTTCCCCGCCGCGCCGTTTTGCACCAGTTCGGCAAGGGTAATTCCGTCAAAAAAGGCATTGATCATCCGGTAAAAATCCCGCCACATCGGCAAGGTCCGGCAACGGTTGGCGCGCTCGCAGGGGGGCGCGTTCTTTTCCAGGCAGGAAATGGGCGCAAGATCCCCTTCGGTCAGGCGCAGGATTTCGCCAACAGTATAATCTCCGGGCGCGCGGGCAAGGCGGTATCCGCCGCCTTTGCCGTGCACCCCTTCCAAAAGATCAGTTTTGGAAAGATCGGCCATAATGCCTTCCAGATATTTTTGCGAGATCTCCTGCCGGGCGGCAATTTCTTTGAGCGGAATGTAATCGGTTCCGTAATGCTCGGCAAGGTCCACCATCACGCGCAGAGCGTATCGACCCCTGGTTGAAATTTTCATACCATCCCCTCCGCTTTATTCGGCAAACAGCGGGGTGGAAAGATAGCGGTCGCCGGTGTCCGGCAGGATGACAACAATGTTTTTCCCGGTATTTTCCGGCTTTTTTGCCAGTTCTACGGCCGCCCATACCGCCGCGCCGGAGGAAATGCCCACCAGAACGCCCTCTTTCTTGCCGATCAGTTTTCCGGTGGCAAACGCGTCCTCGTTGGAAACGGCGATGATCTCATCGTAAACTTTGGTGTTCAGCACGGCGGGAACAAACCCTGCGCCAATGCCCTGGATTTTATGCGGCCCGGCAACGCCGGTGGAAAGAACGGCCGAGGTTTTCGGCTCCACAGCCACGACCTTGATTTGCGGATTTTGGGATTTGAGATATTCGCCCGTTCCGGTAATGGTGCCGCCGGTGCCTACGCCGGCAACGAAAATATCCACTTTGCCATCGGTATCCTCGTAAATTTCGGGGCCGGTGGTTTTGCGGTGGATCTCCGGGTTTGCGGGATTGACAAACTGTCCGGGAATAAAGCTGCCCGGAATTTGGGCGGCAAGCTCCTCGGCTTTTTCAATGGCGCCCTTCATTCCCTTTGTGCCGTCGGAAAGCACCAGCTCGGCGCCATAGGCCTTCATCAGCTGGCGGCGCTCCACCGACATTGTTTCGGGCATAACGATGATAATGCGGTACCCCTTTGCCGCGGCGACCGCCGCAAGCCCGATGCCGGTGTTGCCCGATGTGGGCTCGATGATCACCGATCCGGCCCGGAGTTTGCCCGATTGTTCTGCGTCCTCAATCATCGCTTTTGCAATGCGGTCCTTAATGGAACCGGCGGGATTGAAGTATTCCACCTTTGCAAGGATTTTGGCTTTCAGGTTCAGTTCTTTTTCAATGTGCGTCAGCTCCAAAAGCGGCGTTTTGCCAATGAGTTGATCTGCGGAAGTGTAAATGTTTGCCATATTCGTTTTCTCCTTATTTTATTGAATGGCGGCAAAGCCTTTTTCCAGGTCTGCCAGAATATCGTTGATGTGTTCGGTACCGATCGAAAGGCGAACGGTATTGGGCTGAATGCCGGCTTTTTGAAGCTCCCCGGCGCTCAACTGCGAATGCGTGGTGGAGGCCGGATGGATCACGAGCGATTTGACGTCCGCAACGTTTGCAAGCAGGCTGAACAGTTCCAGACTTTCGGTAAACTTTTTTGCTTTCTCGGCTCCGCCTTTGACCTCAAAGGTGAAAATGGAACCTGCCCCGTTCGGGAAATATTTTTGGTAAAGCTCTTTCTGCCTTCCCGTTGCCAGCGACGGGTGATTGACCTTTTCCACCTGCGGATGGCGGCTCAAAAAATCCACCACTTTCAAGGCGTTCTCCACGTGGCGCTCCAACCGCAACGAAAGCGTTTCCAACCCCTGCAAAAGCAGGAAGGAATTAAAAGGCGAAATGGCCGCGCCCTGGTCGCGCATCAGCGTTGTGCGGAGCTTGATAATGTAGGCAAGATTGCCGCACGCCTCGGAAAAGATCACGCCGTGGTAGGAAGGATTGGGTTTGGAAATGCCCGGGAACTTTTCGTTTTGCGCCCAGTCAAATCTCCCGCCGTCCACAACTACGCCGCCCATCACCGTTCCGTGGCCGCCGATGAACTTGGTTGCCGAATGCACCACAATATCGGCGCCGTGCTCAATCGGGCGAAGGAGATAGGGCGTTGCAAAGGTATTGTCCACAATCAGCGGAATACCGTTTTGGTGGGCAATAGCGGAAATCG
>CAMPBZ010000110.1 GCA_946641795.1 uncultured Clostridia bacterium | reverse complement strand
ATCGTCACCCCCCACATCCCCGATAAAAAAACGGTGTTCGGCATTACGCGCTCCAACTACCGGTTCCTAATGGAGGCCGGCGTCCGCATTTACGAGTACACCCCCGGCTTTGTGCACGCCAAAATGCTCCTTTCGGACGACGAGGCGGCGTTCATTGGCACCATCAACCTGGATTACCGCAGCCTGACGCACCACTATGAATGCGGTGCGCTCCTTTACAAAACGCCCTGCATTGCCGATATGAAAATGGATTTTGAAAGCATTTTCGCCGTCTCGCAGGAAATTGACAAAGAAAAGTTCAAACTTGGCTGGTTCACCCGCCTGAAAAACTCGGTGTTGCAGCTGTTTGCCCCACTGTTTTGAGAATAATAAAAAGTCCGTCGGTTTTGATAGATTTTTGTTGACAAAAAAAGCCCCGGATGTTATAATGGGGTTAGGAAGAAATTCCAAACAATAAAAAATAGAAAAAGGAGAATTTGGCTATGACGTATCTGCAAGGGTTTACCAGCTATCTGGAAGAAAAGGGTATTAAATATACCACTGATGACGAAACCAAAGTTCGCGTTAGTTTCAACGTTGATAACGCTCCCTCCATCGCCGTAAACGTTTTCTTTGATAAAGAAGGCGCGGGCAAAGTTCGTTTCGTGGTTTGGAGCATCGGCAAGTTTCCGGATGCCAAATTGGCGGCCGGAATGGCGGCTTGCAACGCGCTGAACGCAAAATACCGTTGGGTCAAATTCTATATCGATTCGGATAACGAAGGCTGCGCCGATATGGATGCTATCGTTGACGAGGAGACCGTTGGGCCGGAGTGCTACGAGCTGTTGCTCCGTATGGTCAATATCGTGGACGAGGCATATCCCGAAATTATGCGCGCGCTTTACGCTTAATTTTGCGGCAATCGTTGCCAGCAAACCCGGCAAGATCCTCCTCGGCTTTGGGGAGGATCTTTTCAATCTTTCAATAAGGAGCTGAACAATGCTTGTTTCAATTCAATGGACTGCCAAGTGGATCTATTCCGAGGACGGCATCCATGTTTCCACTGTTCAAAAATTCCTGAACCGTTGTAAGGAGGAGTTTCAGGATCAAATCGAGATTTTGAAATCCGATCTTTGCGCCTGTGAGTTCAAGCTGGAAACCAGCGGCCAATACCCGGGCTCGCAAATTTTGGAATTGTTGAATGAGTTTGTAAAAATCGAAGATTTTGATGATGTTTGCACCATAGCGATTGAAGAGGAAGAGCCGGAAAAAACCGATGAAACACCCGCTCCCCAACCGGCGGCGGAAGAACCGGAAAAGGCCGAAACGCCAAAATCCGAGGCGGAAGAGCCGGCAAAAAAGGCCGAAGAACCCACCGAAGAACCCACCGAAAAACCCGCCGAAATGCCGAAAAACCCGTCGCTTTCCAAAGTAGAGGAGCTGATCGGCGCCGAGGAGTTCAAGGCGCTCTGCCGGGAACTTGCCCTGCGGGCAGATCGCGCCCAAAAGCACAATACCAAGGCCGTCATTTTTTCTACGGCGTACGTGCTGTTTTTGGGCAAGGGGTGCGATATTGATGATTACACCGCTCTGCTTACCGGATTGCTTGTGGAGAAAAAGCTCTTTTCCAAGGCCTCGCCTCGTCTCAAAACCGTCGTGCTTCCCAAACTGCCGCTGGAAAAATCGGTCATTTCTCAAATGGAGGAGATTACCGATAAGATCCGGGAGGGCTATTCGGGCTCCACGGTGGTGGCAATCGATTTCAGCGAGTGGGCGGCGCAAACCGACAGCAAGTATTTCAAGCTCCTGTTGCAGGCCATTGCCGCCTGCCGGGAAAGCGAAAATCTGTTTGTGTTCCATTGCGAAATGCAGTCCGAAAAGATCCGCAAAAAAATCGTTGCCGATTTCCGCGACCTGCTGCTGACCAAAAGCGTTACGATCCGCGAGTTGACCGACGATGAACTGCTCAAAGCCACCGAGCGGGGGCTGGATGCCTACGGCTACAAGCTCTCGGAGGCGGCAAAAACCCTGTTCCGCAAAAAGCTGGACGTGGAGCGGGCGGACGGCTACTTCTACGGCCTCAAAACGGCAGGAAAGATCGTAAACGAAATGATCGACGCGCACGAAACCTCTGCCGAGGCCGAGACCGACGAGATCACCGAGGCCGACGTGAAAGCCATTTTGGAGATCGGCCAGCAGGAAAACACCGCCGAAAAAATGCTTTCCCGCCTGTACGGGATGGATTCGGTCAAACAGCAGGTCACCGATATTTGCAACCAAATTGCCTACGCGCGCGAGCATGGCATTAAATTGCCCTGCCTGCATATGAAGTTTGTGGGCAATCCCGGCACCGGCAAAACCACAATGGCGCGCGTTGTGGGAATGATGTTAAAGGAATCCGGCACGCTGCGGGTGGGCAATTTCTACGAGTACCACGCGCGCGATCTTTGCGGCCAGTACATTGGGCAAACCGCCGTGCTGACGCACGAGGCCTGCGCCCGTGCCTACGGCTCGGTGCTGTTTATCGACGAGGCCTACGCCCTGTACCGTAGCAAGGATAACGGCAAAGACTTCGGCCAGGAGGCTATCGATACGCTGATTGCCGAAATGGAGAACCATTCGGACGATCTGCTGGTCATTTTTGCCGGCTATCCGGATGAAATGGATCTGTTTACCAATGCCAACCCCGGCTTGAAGAGCCGCATTCCGTTTACCATTCATTTTCCCAATTACAGCGCCGACGAGCTGTTTTACATCTTTGAAAAAATGGCGTCCCGGGAGTTCCAATGCAGCAAAGAGTTCCTGGACGCCGCCAAACGGCATTTTCTGGAACTTGCCGCCAAAATCAAGGATGAAAAGTCCTTCGGCAACGCCCGGTACGTGCGCAATCTTTACGAGCGTACCTGGGGTTATGCGGCCAAACGCGCGGCCGAGCAGGGAAGCGATGCGCTTGAACTTTTGCCGGCGGACCTGCAAAAAGCCATTGCCGAGCTTGCCGACGGGGAGGGGAAAGCCCCCAAGGACGAGCCGCCGAAAGTTGGGTTTATTTAAGCCCTTCAACCCAAAAAAACTCATCCCATATCCCTTTCAAGGGCGGTTTTTGCCGCCCTTTTTGATTTTGAAATTGCATTTTCCTTTGCACTCAATGCGCTGGCAATACAACTTTTTTAATGGGAAATAAAAAAATTTTCTGTGTTTTTTTGCAAAATCTGTTGCATTTATAATAAAAAAGGATTATAATATGTACAAAGGGGAAGTGCCCCCGTTCCCGAAGAGTATTTTTTAAAACAGGAGGAAAGTATGAAAAGAAGAATCCTTTGCTTTGTTTTAACCATGGCAATGGTGCTTTCTATGTTGATTGTGGTTCCTGCCGCAACCGTATCGGCAGATAGCAACACCATCAGCGTTGGCACCAAAGCCGAGTTGGCGGCAATTGCAACCGCAAACAATGACGGTTCGGTTGACTATTCGGGCAAAACCGTAGTCTTAACGGCCGACATTGATTTGTCCGGTAGCAACTGGACCTCCATCGGAAACAGCACCTATCCGTTCAAAGGTAGTTTTGACGGGCAGGGCCATACCATCAGCGGTATGACGCGTTCCGGCGGTGCCATCGGGCAAAACGTTGGCTTGTTCGGTGTTGTTTCGTCTCCGGACGGCGGCTCGACCACCATTCAGAACTTCAAACTCGGCGGCTCCATCGTCAGTAGCAACGGCGGTGAGAATGCCGGCATGGTCATTTCGGCGGTCAAACCGTCCGAAACCGGCACCACCCAGGTTAGTATCACCGGCATCTGGTCCACCGTCAATTTTGACGCAAGCGCAGCAAAAATGATCGGTGTTGGCGGTATCCTCGGTACCATTGCCTGGTGCACGAGTGATTACGAAGTCACCGTCAACATTGATTCCTGCCGTTACAGCGGCACGCTCAATTCTCCGAGTGCCGGTTCCAACGATTACGGCGGAATTATGGGCTACCCGAAGGAAGCCGCTTCCCCGAGAACGGTCAACATTACCAACTGTATCTTCGACGGTTCCATCATTCTGTATGGTTCCACCCCCGACGATAACGGTGGTATTGTGGGGTACTTCAAGGGCAACGGCGGCACACAAAAGCAAACTAACATCTATATTTCCAACTGCATTGTTGCCGGTAAATTTGAGCACAAGAACACCTCAAGCCAAACGGTGACCGGTTATGTTGTCAGTGAGTATTCCGGTGCCAATGCCAGCTATGCGGTTACCAACGTTTACTATTGCGATGATTCCGACCGGCACACCGGCGGCGCAATGGGCGGTTGGTATGGCTATATGAAGGGCGGCTCCACCGATCCTACCGGTATTACCAAAAACAACGTTACCGCAAAGACCATGACGCAGCTCAAAGCCATGACCTCCGGTTTTGCGGATGACACCAAGTGGCATTTCTACAACAACGGAAGCGATCTTCCCATTCCGGCAATGATTTATGACAACATCATTGCAACTACGCCTGCCACCATCTTCGATGATCTGTCGCAGAGCACTTTCACCATTACTACGGCGGACGAACTGATGCAGTTTGCTTCCATCGTCAATGCCGGCCCCTCCCAGTTCCAGGGCAAAACCGTTTACC
>CAMPBZ010000109.1 GCA_946641795.1 uncultured Clostridia bacterium | reverse complement strand
CTGCTGCGGCGCCAGCGGAACCTCTGATGAGGGGTTTCTGCAGATCATGCAGGCGCAGGGCGACGTGCAGGCGTGGGTTTGTCGGCCGGTTTCGCAAGAATTTCCCATTTGTTAATAGATAGTTCATACATCGGGGATATAATGGTAGTAAAGATTGGTTTTCCGAAAGGATAGAAAAACATTGAAGAAAAAAGAGGAAAAGAACAGCTGCGCGCTCCGCACGTCCATCGGCGGGCAAGCGCTGATGGAAGGAATTATGATGCGCGGCCCGCAAAAAACGGCGCTTGCCGTGCGCAACCCGCGGGGCGAGATTGTGCTGGAAGAATCCGAAACGCGCGGCGCCAAACGCCCCAAAATTTGCAAACTGCCCATCATTCGCGGCATTTTCGGCTATATTGATTCCATGGTCATCGGCTACAAGGCGCTGATGCGCTCGGCCGAGATCTCCGGCCTGGACGATATTGTGGAGAAAAAGCCGAAAAAGAAAAAGGGACAACCCGAAGTTGAACCCGCCGCCGAAGTGGAAGCCCCCCCCGCCGAAACGCCGGAAAAACCGGAAAAAGAGGAGAAAAAACTGCCCCAGTGGGTGGTTACGCTCACAATGGCGGCAAGCATCATCTTCGGCCTTGCCATTGCCGTCGGGCTGTTTGTGTGGCTCCCCACCTTCCTGTTCAGCCTGTTCGTCAAAGGCGTTCCCGCGGCGCAACAAACAGGGAACGCCGCGCTCGATTCGCTCATCAAATCGGCGTTTGAAGGCGTTTTGAAGGTGCTTTTGCTGGTTGGCTATATGGGCGTCATTTCGCTGACCAAGGATATTCGCCGCACCTTCCGCTACCACGGCGCCGAGCACAAGAGCATTTTCTGCTACGAGGCCGGCAAGGAGCTCACGGTGGAAAACGTGCGCGCAATGCGGCGCTTCCATCCGCGCTGCGGCACTTCGTTTTTAATTTTGATGGTGCTGGTCAGCATTTTCGTTTCCTTCTTCATTGACCCGATCTGCATTGCCGCAACGGGAAGCGTTCTGCCAACCGTTTGGCGCGTGCTGGTCAAAATTCTGCTTATCCCGCTCATCGTGGGCATCGGCTACGAGCTCATCAAGTTCGCCGGCCGGCACGACAACTGGTTTACCCGCGTAATCTCCGCACCGGGGCTCTGGCTCCAACGCCTAACCGTTCTGGAACCCGACGACCAAATGATCGAATGCGCCATTGCGGCGCTCAAAGCCGTCATCCCGGAGGACGGGAGCGATAAAATCTGATCGGAAAAGAGGAAAATTGTTTTGGAAAGCATTGCAAAACAAGGCGCCCAGGCGTTTGAGGAGCTGATTTCCGCCGCCGGATTGACCGAAGGGCAAATATTGGTGGTTGGTTGTTCCTCATCCGAAATGGTGGGCGCGACCATTGGAAAAGGATCGAGCTTTGAGGCGGCCACCGAACTGTTTGAGGCGGTTTACCCCATTTTACAAAAAAGAAGAATTTATCTTGCGGCGCAGTGCTGCGAGCATTTGAACCGCGCGCTCATCGTGGAAAAGAAGTGCGCCGAGGCCTACGGCTTGGAGCCGGTTTGCGTGGTGCCGTACCCAAAGGCGGGCGGCTCGTTTGCAACGGCGGCCTGGCGGCATTTTGAGGAGCCGGTTGCCGTGGAGCATATCCGCGCCCACGCCGGCATCGATATTGGCGGCGTGCTGGTGGGAATGCACCTGCGCGAGGTCGCCGTTCCGTTGCGCCTTTCGGTTTCCAAAATCGGCGAGGCGAACATCCTTTGCGCCCGCACCCGTCCCAAACTCATCGGCGGCGAACGCGCAAAGTACGAATAACTCAAAAAAAGAAATCTTTTTGTCAACGCGGGAAATTTTCTTCATAATCCCTTGACAAGGATCGAACGGATATGCTATAATAAAGACGTATTTTGAAATCGGTATTTCGGAAGGAGCAAAAGGCTTATGCAAATCGCAATCATCGCGCACGATTTGAAAAAAGAGCTGGTCACACAGTTTTGCATTGCTTATTGCGGCATTTTGAGCAAGCATAAGCTCTGCGCAACCGGAATTACGGCAAAATACATTTCCGAGGCCACCGGGTTGGAGATCGAGGGCCTTTTGCCGGGCCAGCAGGGCGGCGATCAGCAAATTGCCTCCCGCATTGCCTATAACGAAATTGATATGCTCCTGTATTTTAAGGATACCCGCCCGGAATCCGAATACAGCGATGTGAAAAAAGAAATTCTCCGGCTTTGCGATGTTTACAACATTCCGGTTGCAACCAATATTGCAACGGCGGAAGTGCTGATTATGGCGCTGGATCGCGGCGACCTGAACTGGCGCGAGATCGTAAAAGCCGACGCAAAGGGCAACCGTAGCCCGTTTTAACAAAGAATGTGGAAAAGATACGTTCCCGGAACGCCTCTGCGAAAAAGAGACGGATCCCCTGGCTGAAAGGATCCGGCAGAGCCCCGCGGAATACCACTTTTCCGCCAGCTTGGATAACCCGAAAGAGTGAAACGTTTGGGTGGAACCGTGCGGAACAATCCACACCCCGAACCGGCCGGAATGGTCTGTTGGGGTGTGTTTTTATTTTACAAAAAAATATTGTGTATATAAGGAGAGAATTGCTATGAAAATCAAAATGCAGGGAAAAGAACTGGAAGTTACGGCTCCCGTCACGGTTTATGAAGCCGCGCGCGACGCCGAGCTCATCTCCCGCGCCGTCATCGGCGCCGAGATCGCGGGCAAAACTGTGGCGCTGACGCAAGAGCTTGCCGAGGGCGACGAGGTCAAACTGCTCACCTTTGCCGACGAAGCCGGAAAGCACCTGTTCCGCCATACCGCTTCGCATATTCTGGCGCAGGCGGTCAAACGGCTGTTTCCGAACGCCAAGCTGACCATCGGTCCGGCGGTGGAAAACGGCTTTTATTACGATATTGACGCGGACGATACCTTCACGCCCGAAGTTCTCAAACAGCTGGAAGACGAAATGAAGAAGATCGTCAAGGAGAACCTGAAAATCGAGCGTTTTGAACTGCCGCGCGATGAGGCCGTCAAACTGATGACCGAGCGCGAGGAGCCCTACAAGGTACAGCTCATCAACGAACTGCCCGAAGGGGAAACCATCAGCTTCTACCGGCAGGGCGAATTTGTCGATCTTTGCGCCGGCCCGCACCTGTTCTCCACGGGCGCCGTCAAGGGGCTGAAGCTGACGCAATGCACCGGCGCCTACTGGAAGGGCGACCAGAAAAACAAGGTTTTGCAACGCATCTACGGCGTGGCGTTCCCCTCCAAAGAGGAGCTGAACGCCTACCTTGCCGAGCAGGAAGAAGCCCTCAAACGCGACCACAACAAACTGGGCCGCGAGCTCGGCTATTTCACCACGGTCGATTTCATCGGCCAGGGTCTGCCCATCCTGCTTCCCAAGGGCGCGCGCGTGGTGCAGCTTTTGCAGCGGTGGGTCGAGGACGTGGAACAAAAGAAAGGCTGTCTGCTTACCAAAACGCCCTATATGGCAAAGCGCGAGCTTTATAAAATTTCCGGCCACTGGGATCACTACCTGGATGGAATGTTCGTCCTCGGCGACCCTGCCGACGAAAGCAAAGAATGCTTTGCCCTGCGCCCCATGACCTGCCCGTTCCAGTATCAGGTTTATTTGAATAAGAACCGTTCTTACCGCGAGCTTCCCATGCGCCTGACCGAAACCTCTACGCTCTTCCGCAACGAGGATAGCGGCGAGATGCACGGCCTGATCCGCGTGCGCCAGTTCACCATTTCCGAGGGACACTATATCCTGCGCCCCGACCAGTTGGAAGAGGAGTTCCGCGGGTGCCTGGAACTTGCAAAATACTTCCTGGGCACGGTGGGACTGCTGGATAAATGCACCTTCCGCTTCTCGCAGTGGGATCCCGCAAACCCGAAAAACAAATACGAGGGCACGCGCGAGCAATGGGAAGTTGCACAGGCAACCATGGCGCAAATTCTGGACGACCTTGGCGTAGAGTACACCATCGGCATTGACGAAGCGGCTTTCTACGGCCCCAAACTGGACATCCAGTACCGCAACGTTTACGGCAAAGAGGATACGCTGGTCACCATTCAAATCGATATGCTGCTTGCCGAAAAATTCGGAATGTACTATACCGATAAGGACGGCGAAAAGAAACTGCCGTATATCATTCACCGCACCTCGCTCGGTTGCTACGAGCGCACGCTTGCCTACCTGATTGAAACCTATGCCGGCGCGTTCCCGCTCTGGCTGGCGCCCGAGCAGGTGCGCATCCTGCCCATTGGCGACGAGCACATCGAGTATGCAAAACAGCTGCAAAAGCGGCTTGACGACGCGGGCTTGCGCGTAGAGCTGGACGATAGCTCCAACACCATCGGCTACAAGATCCGCAACGCGCAAACGCAAAAGATCCCCTATATGCTCGTCATTGGAGCCAAGGAGATGGAAACCGGCACGGTCGCCGTCCGCAACCGCGCAGGGGAGACGGTCACCAAATCGGTGGACGAATTCCTTTCCGACGCCCTTTTGGAAATCGCCGAAAAACGGCGGTAAAAAACAAAAACACAAAGCCGGTCTGCTTCCGCAGGCCGGCTCTTTCTTATTATAGTTTATAGTTCTTTTATCGCTTCCAGGCACAATTCCA
>CAMPBZ010000108.1 GCA_946641795.1 uncultured Clostridia bacterium | reverse complement strand
AAGCAGATGAAGGCCGAGCGCGAACGCCGTGAAGCAATTCTGCGCGCGGAAGGTGAAAAGAACTCCACCATTCTGGTTGCCCAGGGTAAAAAGGAATCGATGATCCTGCAAGCCGAGGCAGAGAAGCAATCGCAAATCCTCAAAGCCGAAGCAAACAAAGAGGCAAAGATCCGCGAGGCGGAAGGTGAAGCCGAGGCGATCCTCGCCGTTCAAAAGGCGACCGCCGAAGGTATTCGTATGATCAACGAGGCAATGCCGAGCGAAGCTGCCATTGCTTTGCGCAGTCTGGAAGCACTGGAAAAAGTGGCGGACGGACAGGCGACCAAGATCATCATTCCTTCCGAAATCCAAAACGTTACCTCTCTCATTGCCGGCGTAAAAGAAGCCGTTGTGGAAACGGGCAAAAAATCGGCAAAATAATCCGGTTTTCCCGGTAAAAACCGCAAAATATCGCATTTGCCGCGGCAGATTGCCGCGGCAATTTTTTTTGCCAGAAACTGGTCTTTTGCAAACTGAATAAAGCATTTCCGCTTTCGGCAATACTTGCTTTGAATACGGCCGAGAGGTGCAAAGAATGTATCGCTTCAAAGTGGAAATTTGCGGGATCAACACGTCCGAGCTCAAAGTGCTTTCCGAGGAGGAAAAGACCGAACTGCTGCGCCGTGCGCGCGCCGGCGACGAAAGCGCAAGAAAAGATTTGATTTACGGCAACTTGCGGCTTGTGCTTTCCATTATCCAGCGCTTTTCCGGGCGGCGGGAGAGTATGGAGGATCTGTTTCAGGTTGGCTGTATCGGCCTGGTCAAAGCGGTGGATCACTTCAATATGGATATGGATGTCCGGTTTTCCACCTACGCCGTTCCAATGATCATTGGCGAAATTCGCAGATATTTGCGCGATAACAATGCCATTCGCGTCAGCCGCTCGGTGCGGGAGCTTGCCTACCGCGCCCTGCAAACGCGGGAGGAGCTGATTGCCGCAAAGGAGCGCGAACCCACCGTAGAGGAGATTGCCGAACGGCTCGGCGAAAAGCGGGAAGCGGTTTTGCGCGCAATGGAAGCCATTGTGGAGCCCATCTCGCTCTATGAGCCGGTCTATAACGACAGCGGTGACGCGCTTTATTTGATGGATCAGCTTTCGGACACCTCGGACGGCGACGAAGCCTGGCTGGAAAATATGGTGCTGCGGGAGGCGGTTGGCAAGCTTTCGGAGCGGGAAAAGAAGATCATTCAACTGCGCTTTTATGCCAACAAAACACAAATGGAGATTGCCGGCGAGATCGGCATTTCGCAGGCGCAGGTCTCCCGCCTAGAAAAAGCCGCGCTGGAAAAAATACGGAAAGAATTATAAGATTGGGAAAAGGGATTTTCAGCAAATCTCTTTTCTTTTTCTTTCCAAAAGCTTGCAAAAAGGGAGAATTTGTGGTAAAATGATACGAAAAGAGAACCAAAATCCCGGAGGAACTGAATATGAAAGACATTTCCCGCAATTTGACAATGCTGTGCGACTTTTACGAGCTGACGATGGGCAACGGCTATTTCGCCAACGGAATGAAGGATAAAATCGTCTATTTTGACGCGTTTTACCGTCAAAATCCCGATAACGGCGGCTTTGCAATTGTTGCCGGCCTGGAACAGATCGTCGAGTACATCAACAATCTGCGTTTTGACGAGGACGATATTGCTTATCTTCGCTCCAAAAACTGCTTTTCCGAGGACTTTTTGCAATATCTTGCCAATTTCAAATTCACCGGCGACATCTGGGCCATTCCCGAAGGAACGGTCGTATTTCCCGGCGAGCCGCTCTTGACGGTGCGCGCGACCGCCATTCAGGCGCAGTTTGTGGAAACCTATATTTTAATGATCCTCAATCACCAGTCGCTCATTGCCACCAAAGCCGCAAGAATTACGCGCGCTTCCAAGGGCAGGGCGGTCAGCGAGTTCGGCTCCCGCCGCGCGCAGGGGGCTGACGCCGCCATTCTCGGCGCCCGCGCCGCTTATATCGGCGGTTGCGGCTCTACGGCCTGCACCATCAGCGACGAGGTTTACGGCGTTCCTGCCGGCGGCACAATGGCGCATTCCTGGGTGCAAATGTTTGATACCGAATACGAGGCCTTCCGCACTTATTGCAAGATCTATCCGCACAACGCCACCCTGTTGGTGGACACTTATAACGTTGTTGAGTCGGGTATTCCGAACGCCATCAAAGCCTTTAACGAGGTGCTCAAGCCGCAGGGAATTACCAAATGCGGCATTCGGATCGACTCGGGCGACATTACCTACCTGACCCAAAAGGTGCGCAAAATGCTGGATGACGCCGGGTGGACCGAATGCAAGATCGTTATTTCCAACTCGTTGGACGAATATCTGATCCGCGAGCTGATCCGCCAGGGCGCGTGCGTGGACGCGTTCGGCGTTGGCGAGCGGTTGATCACATCAAAAAGCGATCCCGTTTTCGGCGGCGTTTACAAACTTTGCGCCGTTGAGGACGACCTGGGGCAGATTATTCCGAAAATCAAGATCAGCGAAAACGTTGGAAAGATCACTACGCCGCACTTCAAAAAAATCTATCGTCTGCGCGGAAGAGACACGGGGAAAGCCGAGGCCGACCTGATCTGCCTGCACGACGAAATTGTTGACGATACCAAACCGATTGAAATTTTTGACCCCGAACACGTCTGGAAGCGCAAAGTGCTGGAAAACTTTACGGCAACCGAGCTGATGGTGCCGGTCTTTAAAGGCGGCAAACAGGTTTATAAATTGCCGACGCTGGAAGAGATCCGCGCGCATTGCAAGGCCGAAATTGAGGGGATGTGGGATGAGGTCCGCCGCTTCAACAACCCGCACAACTACTACGTTGACCTTTCCGAAAAGCTTTGGAAACTCAAACAGAATATGCTTTTGAACAAAGGCGTTTGGAAGCCGGATCAAGAGTAAAAAACAACAAAATTTGGGCAGGCCGGCAAGGCCTGTCCTTTTTTTCAACATTTTTTCGCTTTTTTTCAAAAAAGGTATTGGAAAACCGATGTATTTATGATATAATAATCTCGTATATCTTTATGAGGGAGTGCTTTTTGCACGCTTTTGAACGGAGGAAAACGATGTTTGAGCATTTTTGGGAAAATCTGCAAGCGTTTTTTATGAACCGCATTGTAGACCCGTTCCGCTATTTCGGGCCGTATGATCTTGCGGATATTCTGATTTTAACGCTGTTGCTGTATGCGCTGTATCGCTTTGCCAAGGCAAGACGCGCAGGCCGCCTGCTGTTCGGTCTGTTTATCGTCGTTTTGTTGAGCCTGATCATATCGGCCTTCAAACTGCCGGCGCTGACCTTTATCATCCATTTGTTTGCCAACGTATTTTTCCTTTGCGTTATGGTGGTCTTCCAGCCCGAAATCCGGGACGCGCTGGAACGCATTGCCAACTCGCGCCTGTTTGCGCCGGGAAGCGATACGCTGCCCAAAAAGCTGTATCCGCTTGCAAAAGAGGTTACGCAGGAAACGCTGAACGCCGTTTTTGAAATGTCCGAAAATCAAACCGGCGCGCTGATCGTTTTTGAAGGTCTGACCAAACTGGGCGAATATATCGAGTCGGGCAAGATTGTAGACGCGCGCATCACCTCGCATATGCTCACCAGCATCTTTTTTGACAAAGCGCCCTTGCACGACGGCGCCGTTGTCATTCGCGATTTCCGCATCCATTCGGCCAGCGTGGTGCTTCCTTCCGCAAAAAACACCATCGACTTCGGCAACCTCGGTACGCGCCACCGCGCCGCCGTTGGTGTGAGCGAGGTCAGTGACTGCTTGGTTGTTGTTGTTTCCGAGCAGACCGGCAAGGTTTCGGTGGCGCAGGAAGGCAAACTGTTGCGCGGCGTTGACCGGGAAATGCTGGAAGATATTTTAATGACCTACCTTGCAGGCGAGCTTTATTTGCGCCGCCGCCGCGAGGAATCCAAAAAGTTGTTCCAGGAGCGTCTGGAACAGCTCTCCAACCGCTCCGCCAATGACCTCGACACGCAGAGAAGCGAAGGGGAACAGCTGGAAATGCCTCTGCCGAAGCCCGGCATTCCGGAACTGTATAACCAGGGGAATACGCCCAGAAAAGGAGGCAAATGATTATGAAGGCAAAAAATACGCTCGGCCACTACAACAAGAAAAAAGAAGCCGCCGAAAACCAGGTACATCGGTTGCCTTTTTTGCCGTTTTTGATATGTCTTCTTGCCGCCGTTATCATTTGGTTGCTGGTCGTTAATCTGACCAACAGTGATTACAAGAAGAGTTCTTTCTTCCATCCGGCCGAGACCGAGCAAACCGAAGCGAATGTCGAAACCTGACGTTGCTTTTCGCTATTTGCTTGGCGGCGTAAAAGCGCCGGTTGACGCCAACAACGAAGAAATCTGCCATTTGGCGGCCGTTCAAATGAAGCGCAGGGGCATTTCACCCCGGTCGCTTCATTTTCGGCTTTATAAACGCTCCATCGACGCGCGCAAACGGGAAGACATTTGCTTTGTTTGCACGGTGCTGGTGGAAGCTCCGGCGCCCATTCCGGCCGCGTTGCAAACCCGCGCCGGGTTGCGGGAATTTTCGGAGACAGCTCCGGAGATCGTTCGCGGCAACGAAACGCTTCCCGCGCCGCCGCTCGTTGTGGGTATGGGCC
>CAMPBZ010000107.1 GCA_946641795.1 uncultured Clostridia bacterium | reverse complement strand
TGGCGAAGGGCACGTGTTCCGCGCCGGAACCATCGGCACACTGGCGGATAAAACCGCCTACGGCTATGTTGCCAAATACCTGGAACAGCTTGGCATCAGCCTTTCGCGTGCCGAAATGAACCGCCTGGTTTTGAACTGCGTCGGCGTGAAAAAGACCACCGGTCAGCACCCCGGCGGAATTATCGTTGTTCCGCAAAACAAGGAAGTGTTTGATTTTACGCCCGTACAGCACCCGGCCGACGACGCCAACTCCGATGTTGTTACCACCCACTTTGCATTCTCCTATCTGCACGACACCATTTTGAAGCTGGATGAGCTCGGGCACGATATTCCAACCAAATATAAATGGCTGGAAACCTTTACAAACACCTCGGTTTTGGACGTTGCGATGAACGATAGCTCGGTTTACGAGCTGTTGCAATCCACGCGCCCGCTCGGCATTGAGCCGGAGGATATTGATTGCAAAATCGGCACCTTTGGCCTGCCGGAGCTTGGTACCAATTTTGTGCAACAGGTGCTTTTGGATGCAAAGCCGCGCAATTTTGCCGATCTGCTCCAAATTTCTGGCCTGACGCACGGAACCGACGTGTGGCTCGGAAACGCGCAGGATTTGATCAAGCAGGGAATTTGCGATATTTCCCGCGTGATTGGTACGCGCGACGGTATCATGCTGGATTTGATCCGCTACGGCCTGGAAAACGCCCTTGCGTTCAAGATTATGGAGGCCGTGCGGAAGGGAAAAGGCTTACAGCCCGAATGGGAAGAAGAAATGCGGAAGCATGCCGTTCCCGAATGGTATATCACTTCCTGTAAAAAAATCAAATACCTGTTCCCAAAAGCCCACGCCGCCGCCTACGTCATTTCCGCCATTCGTCTGGCCTGGTACAAGGTACATAAACCGGTGGAGTTCTACTGCACAATGTTTACCGTTGCGCCAAACGGATTTGACGCAATGGTCGCGCGGCAGGGAAAACAGTTTGTCGTCAACCTCATTAAAGACATCCGCCAGCGGGGAAAGGACGCCTCTCCCAAGGAAATTGCAAGCATTTCCACGCTCCAACTGATGAACGAGGCAATGGCGCGCGGGATCCGGTTTTTGCCCATTGACCTGGAAAAATCGCACTCCTATGCATTCCTGCCGGAAAACGGGGGAATTCGAATGCCGTTTTCTTCTATGCCCGGGCTTGGGGAAAACGCGGCAGAGAACATTATTGCCGCAAGAGACGAGGAACCGTTCTTTTCGGTTGAGGATTTGCGGATCCGTGCAAAGCTTTCGGGCGCAGTTATTGAAATTCTGCGTTCGGGCGGTGTTCTGGATCACATCAACGAAACCGACCAACTGACCTTCCAGTTTTAAAAAATCCTTTCCGCCGGGCAAAACCCCACGAGGGAACCCCCTGTCCACCGATATACGCAATTATACAAAATGCAAATTTTGTATAATTGAGGGAAGCAAAACAGGGGTAAAAAGGGGTGTTTTGCGGCTTTTCCGCAAAACACCCGTCCACAAGCCGTTTTTCAGGCTTTTCTGTTTTTCTGATTACAGCATTCTATTTTGGTTTCTATTTACCGAGGTTCTCTATGAAACGAATGGATTGGAATTGCAAACTCTTGCCCGGATTTCCCGATCAGGTTGCCAATATTGAAACGGCGCTGCAAGGTATGCAAATCCTATATGAGCAAAACGGCATTACCGAATTTGCCTTTTTTCCGAAATACGATCCGGCGTCCGATGTGCAAACGGTTTTTCAATTCCGCGCCAATGCGGCTTTAACGGCTTTGCAAAGCCGTTTGCCGTTCACAGCTAAATTGTTTGTCCGTCCAACCGTTTATTTGCGGGATGAACTGCCGGATGCCGCGATTTTACGCCGTTTTTGCATTCCAAAGACCGATTATTTGGCCGTTTCCTTGCCGATTTCACCAAGATCGGACACCGAAAACCTGCTTGCGGGCCTGGTCCGGCATTCGCCGTACCGCATTTTGCTTTCGGAAGCCCAATTATTGCCCATTTTTTATCCGCAAGACGTTTTGGGACGCATTGTCGATCTCCCCGGAATAGCCTTACAAATCTCATTTCAGTCGCTATTTTCTTCGGATTTTACGGTATTTTTGCATAAAATGCTGCAAAAAGGCGTTCCGATCCTGCTGGGAAGCGGCGTCAATTCGCCGGAGCGCGCAAACAGGCTCCATTTTGACGAAATCCTGCAAACGCTGGAAGAGAACTTTACCAAAACCGAGATCGACCGCTTATTGAACGCGGGACTTCCCCGCTCTTAATTTGCCTTTTTTGCCGCGCGATGGATGGCCGAATATTTGTTTTTCGTTGCCTCGCCGCCGCGCAGGTGCCGTTCCTGCTTGTTTTTCAACAGCACTTTTTGCACCTCTTGATAAAGCCCTTGATTGACAAATTTCAGCGTTTGCGTAACGTCTTTATGTACTGTGCTCTTACTAACGCCGAGCGCCGCCGCGCAAGCCCGTACCGTTGCCTTGTGCTCAATCAGGTATTCTCCCAGCACCACGCACCGTTCTCTCCCTCTCCAAACCATTCCTGCCATACCCCATTCCTCCTTTTGGCTTTGATAGAGTATATGAAGAAATGATCGATGATAGAATATCAGGAAAGAAAAAATGAAAGAAAACGAATTTGAAAAAAACGTCCTTTTGGAAGGTATGACCTCTATTTCCGCGCTGTTGGACAGCTCCGATGTAAACGATCGGAAGATCTTTCGCGTTTGGATCGATTTGGAACGCGCCGGAAAACGCGCCGCCGACATCCGCTTTTTAGAGGCAAAAAAAGCCGCGCTCGGCTTTACAATTGAATACACGAACGCGGAAACGCTGGCAAAGCTTGCTACCGGAACAACACACGGCGGCATTCTTGCCGAATGCGGTGAGCGCACCGTTCCGGCATTGACCGCCGATTGCATTCTTCCAAACGGATGCTACGTTTATTTGGAAGGAATGGAAGACCCCTACAACTTTGGCGGCGCGTTGCGCTCGCTTTACGCCGCGGGTGTTTGCGGCGTGGTACTGCCGGAGCGCAACTGGATGAACGCCGCGGGAACCGTTGCGCGGGCGTCGGCAGGCGCTTCCGAGCGTTTGCCGCTTTATACCGCGAACGCCGAAACCGCCGTTTCTGCCTTCCGTACCGCCGGGTATCAAATCCTCTGCGCGGGCATCCGCAACTCGGTTTCCATTTATGACGGCAACTTTTCTTACCCGGTTTTACTGGTGATCGGTGGCGAAAAACGCGGTATTTCCCGCACTTTTTTGGAAAATGCCGATAAAATCGTCCGCATCGACTACGGAAGTTCCTTCCGCGGTTCCCTTTCCTCCTCGGCTTGTGCCGCCGTTCTTGCATTTGAGCTATACCGGCAAAACCGCAAATAAAAAAGATCCGTTCAACACGGATCTTTTTTTATTTTTTCTTTGTGATCAGCTTTAAAATCAACAGGACGGCAAAATGACCGAAGATCAACAACACAAGGTCGGCAACGTAGTAAAAGACCATCCATACAATATCCTGCGTGCCGGTTGCCGCGCCAAGAAAAATATCGTACCGAATTCTGCCGTACATACGAACGCCGAAGTAAACGGCAAGGCAAAGTAAAACCGATAAATGCATCGGCATTGGTACCGGCCCCGCAGTCGTTGGCAGTAAGGTCTTTCTTGCCTCCAGGTCGCGGTTGCGCATTGCTATCAGATAAAAGATTAGGCAAAACGCCGCAAGCAGGAGGAAATCGTACAAAATCTCCAAAGATGCGTCAGCAAGGTTGGCCTTGAAAACATCGTCAAAAGAACGCAACACAATGGCCGAGGCAATCACCGTTCCAATCGAACGGATGGCCGCGCCAAGCAAATAAAAGCCGAGGAACGGCAGGCTTTTCTTCCAGCCAAACAGCAACAGCGATGCTCCCAAAAAAGCAACCGAAAGCCAGTAGAAAAGGTAGATCAATCCTTCTTGCAAAAAGTCCCACAGCAAAAAGAAGATTGACCCCTGCATCAGTACGTTGCCGGCAGTTGTTTGATAAACCGGGATCCATACGGCAGCGAAGAATAAAGGGATCAAAAGCAGGCAAAGCGCCTCTATCCCGATAAATTTTGAAAATCTGACCTCGCTTTTTTCTGGCACCGGTCTTCCCTCCTTTCGTGTCGGATCGTTAAAAAAGCACATAGAATAACCGCAAAGAGCTTTTGCGGAGGTGGATCAAATGGGAGTTTTACCAAAGCGGCTTTGGGAAAAGCCGACCGATTACGCAACTCTTCAAAGCGCCGTGCAAATTTTGCTTGCCGAATATCCGTTTTTGAAAAGCTTTTATATCGGCAAAAGCATTTTGGGCAAGGCGCTACCCGTTTTGATTTTGGGAAACGGGCAAAGAAAGTTTTTGTACGTCGGCGCGCATCACGGAATGGAGTGGATCACGTCTTCCCTTCTTTTGCGCTTTGCCGACGATTTTTGCCAATGCTACCGGATTGGAGAACGCTCTGTCCGGGCGCTTTGGGAGCGCGTACAGCTCCATATTGTGCCAATGCTCAACCCGGACGGCGTGGACTATGCGATCCACGGCGTTGCCCCGGAAAACCCGCTGTACGAGCGTGTATGCAAAATGAACGGCGGAAGCGCCGATTTTCACCGCTGGCAGGCAAACGCGCGCGGCGTGGACCTGAACCACAACT
>CAMPBZ010000106.1 GCA_946641795.1 uncultured Clostridia bacterium | reverse complement strand
CGGCTCCCACACGGGCGGCGCGGTTTATTACATTCGCCTCGCGTTCGGACGTTCGGCAAAGCTGGGCGGCGGCGTTGCCCTTCTGTTTGCCGGGTTTCTGCTCCTCAACTCTTTTACAATGGGATGCGTCATTCAGGTCAACGCGGTCTCCTCGGCGTTTTCAGGGGTGCTCGGCATTCCTGTTTGGGTCACGGCAACGATTTTGGTGGTTTTCACGGCGCCGGTCATTCTGCGCGGCTCGCGCGGGATCTCGGCCCTGACCGAATACCTGGTTCCCGTGATGTCGCTGGGGTTTCTGGTGTTGTCGGTCACGGTGCTGATCCTGCGGCGCGAGGCTCTTCCCGCGGTGGTGGGATCGGTTTTCCGGCAGGCCTTTTTGCCGGAAAGCGCGGCGGGCGGCGTACTCGGCTTTCTGACCAGCCGGGCTTTGCGCGTTGGCACGATGCGCGGTCTGCTTTCCAACGAGGCGGGTTGCGGCACCGCGCCCACCGCCCACGCCTGCGCCAACACCTCCTCGCCCGCCGCGCAGGGCGTTTGGGGCATTTTGGAAGTTTTTGTGGACACCATTCTGCTCTGCTCGCTGACGGCGTTTGTCATTCTGGTCAATTTCCCCGCCGCGCAGGAATACGCCGCGGCGCCGGTGATGATGACGGTTACGGCGTTTGCCGCCTCGCTCGGCAGCGGCGCCGCCTGGTTCCTCTCGGCGGCGATCTTCTGCTTTGGCTACGCAACGGTGATTTGCTGGGCGGATTACGGTGCCGCGGCACTTTGGTCGATCAAACCCTCCAAAAAGCTCAAAGCGGCCTATACGATCGCTTTTCTGATCTGCATTCCGGTTGGCTGCGCGGTGGCGCCGGGGGCGGTTTGGAGCATTTCGGACTTTGCCATTACCGCCCTGACCACCATCAACCTGCTTGCCCTTTTTCTTTTGCGCCGGCAGATCCGCGAAGAGACCGAAAAGCGCTTCCGCAAGCCTAAAAAAGGTAAAGGGCAACAAAGGTGAGCAAAGCCGCGAGCGGCGGGATCCAATTCCGCACCCGCGGCAAAAACCGGCCCACCGTAAATTTCAGGCAGGAAAAGCAAACGGCAACGCGAAGCAGGCAGGCGAGAAAATCCGGCAGGTAGGAGATCAGCTCCGGCCGGAATGCGTAGGCTCCCAGCGAAACGACGCGAACCGCCGCGGAATAGGGATATTGCAAACTTGCGGTGTAGGTGGCTCCAAAGGTCAACAGCGTTTGCAAAACGCAGACCAGCATCATCCCGCCGCCGGAGAGAATACCGCAAACGAGCGGTCGCCACGGCCGCCTGCCCCCGCCGTTTGGCTTTGCCAGCGCCAGGTAGGCACCCAGCGGGATCATTGGAAGCGCAAACTCGACCAACACGGAGGGCAACGAGGCGCCAACCGCCGCAAGCGACGGCAGTTCCGCCTTGCCGTACTCCACGCGGAACTGCGGAACGCCCGATAAAAACAGTGCCGCTACGGCCGCCAGAACCGCAAAAAAGGAGACCAGCGCAAAAACTTCCATTCCCCTGCGCTCCGCGCGGGAAAATCCCGCCGCAATCGCAAGAAAAAGCGCCGCAAAAGCCGGACCCGTGCGTTCCGGCAAGAGCGTTTGCTCCAAAAATAAAAGCAGGTCGCGGCTCCCGCCAACGGCAAACCGGAACGCGAGCGCGCAAACCGGGATGGAAAAGAGGACGCAGGCCGCCAAACGCAATTTTTTGCTTTTCACGCGTTTGCGGTAGAGCCACGCCGCGCCGAACGAAGCGCACAAGCCGAACAAAAGCGCGGTGATAGCCGAAAGGACGAAGGAAACGGTCACGCCGGCCCGTGCGTTGGCCCAGGGAAAGCGCAACAGCGTGTTCCCCAGTGTGAACAGCGCGATCAGAGCAATTTGGTGCAGGCCGCGCGGGCGTTCTTTTGCATTCATTCGATCCTCACCGCCTTTTTCTGCCGGTAAACGCAAACGCCGGCCAGCCTGTCCACCTCGGCAACCTCTTCCCCATTTGGCAAAAAGCGCGGGATTTGAAAATCCCCGCCGGAGGAAGCGACCTCATAAACGCGGCAACGGAAGGAAACGCCGCGCGATTTGGAGATCAGCCGCAGAATATCCGGCAACTCGTAGCCGACGGCCGGCGCGCTCAAACTTCCCCTGCCCAAAAGCGCCCGCGCATCGGGCGAGAAGACCACGGTTGCCGAAAGCGGCACCTGCCATTCCGAAAGGCATTCCAGCACCCAATCCAGCGTTTCCTCTTCGATCCCCTCGCCCAAAACGGCAAGCGCGCAATGCCCAAACTCCAACTGCCGGGCAAGCCCGTTTTTCATATCTTCCAGCGCAGAGGGGATGGATTTTCCGCTCCCCTCAAACAAACGCACCTCCATTTGATCGGCTTCGTTTTCGCGCGTTAAGGGAACCTCGGCAACCAACCGGACGCCATCCTCGACCCGGTCAAACCCCAGCGCGGAGATCAGGTAAACTTCCTCCGGCTCCACCGCACGGCAACCGGAAAAGGAGAGCAAAATCAACGCGGCCGAAAGCAGAAAAGCGATCTGTTTCATTCTTTTGTTCTCCTTTGGCGCGTCAAATTGCGGTTAAAGGCAGGGCGGGTAAGCATTTTGCCCCACGGGAGCCGCAAAAAGGTATCTTTCATTCCCTGCGCCGTGGGCGTTTCCAGCGGTTGTAGATAGGAAACGCCGAAAGAAGCGGTGCCCGTCAGGCGGACGAGCAAGAATGCCCCGCCCAAAAGACAGCCCGGAAGGCCGAGCCAGGCCGCCAGCAAGACAAAACCGACGCGCAAAAAGAAAACCGCCGCGCGCAGGCGGGGGATCATCAGCCCGGCAATGCCGCTGACGGCGACCACAATGAGCATAGACGCGCTGACCAGCCGCGCTTCCACCGCCGCCTGACCGACCACCAGCCCGCCGATAATGCCCAGCGTATGCCCCAGGTTTTGCGGCATTCGGGCGCCGGTTTCTTTCAGAATTTCCAGCACCAAAATCAACAACAGGCACTCCGCCAGCGAAGAAAACGGCACCCCGCCCCGCGTTCCCGCCGAGGAGAGGAGCAGAAAGGTTGGGAGCAGGCGTTGATGATGCGTAAGGAGCGCGAGATAGACCGCCGGAACCGAAATGGTGAGAAAAAAGCAAAAATAGCGCAAAAAGCGCCCGATGGAGGCACCCCAGAAATTGAGATAATAATCCTCGCCGGATTGAAAGTTCTCGGCAAACAGGTACGGCACTGTTAAAACCACCGGCGTTCCGTTTGCCAAAATGGCCACCCGCCCTTCCAGCAGTTTTGCGGCGACCACGTCCGGGCGCTCGGTACTGCCCACCGTTTTGAAGATCGACAATCTCCGATCGCGGATCAGCTCGTTGAGGTAGTTGGTATCCAAAATTCCGTCGATCTCGATGTTGGCGAGCCGGCGTTTCAGCTCTTCCACCAGCGCGCCCGAAGCAAGCGAGCGCAAATAGCAAAGATAAACCGCCGTTTTGCTCCGTTTTCCAACCGTGATCGTCTCGGCGCAAAGATCGGGCGTTTGCAGTTTGCGCCGGATCATTGCAAGGTTGGAAACGGCCACCTCGTCAAATCCTTCGCGCGGGCCTTGCAGAACCGTTTCGTTTTCCGGCTCCTGAATGCCGCGGGAGCGAAAGCCCTTGGCGTCCACCACCAGCGCGGTGGAACAGCCCTCGAAAAACACGGCCGCCGCGCCGCTCAAAAGCCCGGAAAAGACGGTTTCCAGGCTCCCGGTGCCGCTGACCTCGGTGGCCCAAAGCACCTTTTCAGCCGCATACGCCGCGGCATTCGGTTCGTCTCCCGGCAGAGCCTTCATCAGCGGGCGGATGACCCCGGCGCGGATCTCCCCCGCGGAGGCCATTCCGTCCAAATAGCATACGGCGGCGCGAACGCCGGTTCCCGCCTGAAAAACGCGCTGGCGAAAGGTGGCGTCCCGGCAGAACGCGGCGCAAACGCGTTCCAAATTTTTTCCCAAATCGGGCCCGACGGTTTCCATAGTTCTTCTCTCCCTGCTTTTTTGAAAACAGTATCTCCCGAAAACAGAAAATCATACAAAAAGCGCGGCCGCAGTTCTTTGCGGTCGCGCTTTTTTCTTCTTTCATAAGTTATTCCATTTCATCGTTTTCCCGGTTGGCCGGATAACGCGCCGCCAAGCCGTCGGAAAGGTCGGTGAGCACCGAGGAAAGCACCAAAACGAAAGCCACGGTAAGCAGCATCGGGATCCACCAAACCCAGTTTGCCCACGGGCGCAGAATGCGGTCGGCAATTTTCCCCGCCGTGATAGCCGCAAGCAACCCGAAAAGCCAAATCATTCGGGCGCGGTATTCCTTGACGGTTCCCAGCCCGCCCGCTTCCAGCTCCCTGCGGATCAGGCGCAGAACGCGGAGAAAGAACAACACAAACAGGCCTGCCGTAAGCACCGAGGAAACAACCGTTGCAACGGTTAAAATCCGCATACTCTGGCCGGCGGTCGCATGGAAATAGAGCGAATCCAGCGAGGAATATTTTTGATAATACAGCGTACACAAAACCCACTCGATCACGCCCGCGCAAATCGCCGCCGCGCCGAGCCAAATCTCGCTTTTGCGCATTTTCTCAAATACGCCGAGCAGATAAATGGAGAGGAAAAGGAACCCGCAAGCGGCAAAATCGGGCAACAGCTCGGCGCCAAACCGCGGCT
>CAMPBZ010000105.1 GCA_946641795.1 uncultured Clostridia bacterium | reverse complement strand
GCTTTTTCGCCTCATCCACCGCAAGCGGTCCCCCTTCCCCTGCGAGGGGAAGGCATCTCGCGTTTTCTGACAGAAAGCCACAGTCTGTGCCGTTTTTTCACCCGTTTCTGCTGACCAAAGAACCGAACCCCGGCTTGCCGGGCGCACTGCGGGGCGGGCTTGCCGGGCGTTATTTTTTCAGTTTCACAAAATCCGTGCTTGACAAAAGGTAAATGATATTGTATAATATAAATTAGTATGATATGTCTTCCGCACGGGTAAGTGCCGGAAGGCTTTGAATATCATCTAAATAATTACATCAAGGAGGTATTTCCGATGCAACCGTGGATTGCAATCGTCATCGGCGCTGCGGCGCTGGTGGTTGGCATTCTGGTTGGGTTCTTTGTGCGCCGGGCCATTGGCGAAGCGAAGATCGGTTCCGCCGAAACCGAAGCAAAGCGCATTTTAGAAGAAGCCCAAAAAGATGCCGAATCGAAAAAGAAAGATCTCCTTTTGGAAGCAAAAGAGGAAGCCCTGCGCGTTCGCAACGAAACCGAGCGCGACCTCAAAGAACGCCGCGGTGAAATTTCGCGCACCGAGCGGCGCTTAACCCAAAAGGAGGAAAACCTCGACCACAAAACCGAGGTGCTGGAACAAAAAAGCGAACAACTTGAAGCAAAACTCAAAGACGCCGACGCGCTCAAAGAGCACGTTTCGGAGGTTCTTGCGCAACACCTGAAACGCCTGGAAGAAATTGCCGGCTACACCGCCGAGCAGGCCAAAAGCGAGCTGATCGCCCGCGTAGAGACCGACGCCCGGCACGAAATGGCGCAAAAGCTGGCCGATTTGGAAGCCGAATACAAGGAGGAGGCCGACACCAAAGCGCGCAACATTCTCTCGCTCGCCATTCAGCGCTGCGCCGCCGACCACGTTTCGGAATCGGCAATTTCGGTAGTGGCTCTGCCCAGCGAGGAAATGAAGGGCCGCATCATCGGCCGCGAGGGCCGCAACATTCAAAAGCTGGAAACGCTGACCGGTGTGGAGCTTATCATTGACGACACGCCCGAGGCCATTACCATTTCCGGCTTTGACCCCGTGCGCCGCGAGGTTGCGCGCATCGCCCTGGAAAAACTGATTTCCGACGGCCGCATTCACCCCGCCCGCATTGAGGAAATGGTGGAAAAAGCCAAGCGCGAGGTTGACGCCGTAATCAAACAGGCCGGCGAACGCGCCACCTTTGAAACCAACGTACACGGCATTCACCCCGACCTGGTTCGTCTGCTCGGCCGTTTGCGCTACCGCACCAGCTACGGGCAGAACGTTTTGCAACACTCCATCGAGGTCTCTTGGCTTGCCGGTATGATGGCCGATGAGCTCGGTGTGGACGGTGCAACCGCCCGCCGCGCAGGTCTTTTGCACGATATTGGCAAGGCCTTCCCGCAGGACGTTGAGGGTTCCCACGTGGAGCTCGGCGTTAACGCCGCAAAGAAGTACAAGGAAAATCCGGCAGTCATTCACGCCATCGAGGCGCACCACGGCGATGTGGAAGCCCAAACCGTAATTGCCGTTCTGGTGCAGGCGGCGGACGCCATTTCGGCCGCTCGTCCCGGCGCGCGCCGCGAGGATATGGAAAACTATATCAAGCGGCTGGAAAAGCTGGAAGAGATTGCCTCCGGCTTTGGCGGTGTGGAAAAAGCCTACGCCATTCAGGCCGGCCGCGAAGTGCGCGTAATGGTCAAGCCCGACCAGGTTTCGGATACCGATATGAAGCTGATCGCCCGCGATATGGCCAAAAAGATCGAGGACGAAATGCACTATCCGGGACAGATCAAAATCAATCTCATCCGCGAGACCCGCGCGGTGGATTACGCAAAATAATCACAAACACGCACAGGGGACCTTTCGCACGATCGGTCCCCTCTTCAATTTCTCATTTTCAAGGGAGTTTGTTATGGAATACCGTACCGAACGGGATAGTATGGGCGAGGTCAAGGTGCCGGCCGACCGGCTTTGGGGCGCCCAGACCCAGCGCAGTTTGCAAAACTTTTCAATCGGGCAGGAGAAAATGCCCCGCGAGATCATCTCCGCGCTCGCCCTCATCAAAGCCGCCTGCGCCCGCGTCAATTTTTCGCTGGGGCTTTTGTCCCAGGAGCAGGAGGAGCTGATCCTGCGCGTTTGCAATTCGATTGTTGCCGGAACCTTTGACGGCGAATTTCCCCTTTCGGTCTGGCAGACCGGCAGCGGCACGCAAACCAATATGAACCTGAACGAGGTCATTGCCAACAGCGCCAACCGGATGGCCGGCAAGCCGATTTTGCACCCCAACGACCACGTCAACCGCTCGCAAAGCTCCAACGATGTTTTCCCCTCTGCCCTGCACCTTGCCTTTGTGCGCGCCATTCGCGAAAAGCTGGAACCGGCGCTGGAAGAGATGATCCAAACGCTTGCGCGGCTGGAAGCCGAAAACGCCGCCGTTGTTACCGTTGGCCGCACCCATTTGCAGGACGCCGTTCCCCTTTCTTTCGGCCAGGAGATTGGCGGTTGGCGGGCAATGGTGGAGCGCTCGCTTGCGGCGGTTCGCGCCGCCTCGGATGGGCTTTATGACCTTGCCCTGGGCGGTACGGCCGTTGGCACCGGGCTGAACGCGCCCGCGGGGTTTGGCGCGGCGGTTGCCGCCGAGCTTGCCGCGGCAACCGGGCTTCCCTTCCGCTCCGCGCCCAACAAGTTCCACGCGCTTTCCGCCCGCGATGACGTTGCCTTTGCCCACGGCGCCCTCAAAACGCTGGCCGCCGACCTTTACAAAATTGCCACCGACATCCGCTGGCTTTCCTCCGGCCCCCGTTGCGGGCTTGGCGAAATTTCCATTCCCGAAAACGAGCCGGGTTCCTCCATTATGCCCGGCAAGGTCAACCCCACCCAATGCGAGGCGCTCTGTATGGTTGCCGCGCAGGTCATGGGCAACGATACCGCCGTCGGCTTTGCCGCCTCGCAGGGCAACTTCCAGCTCAACGTTTACCTGCCCCTGCTGGCCTACAACTGCCTGCAATCGGTCAATCTGCTTGCCGACGCGACCGCCTCCTTTACCAAAAACTGCCTGTGCGGTCTGCGCCCCAACGTCAAAAAAATGGACGAAAACCTGCACCGCTCGCTGATGCTGGTTACCGCCCTTTCCCCAAAGATCGGCTATGACGCCGCCGCCAAAATTGCCCTTGCCGCCCACAAAAACGGCACCACCCTGCGCGAGGAGGCCGTTCGCTCCGGTCTTCTTTCCGCCTCCGAGTTTGACGCGCTGACCAACCCCGAAACGATGATTTGATTTTTTCCGTTTTCCCCGAAAGGACGCTTTTTTATGAATTACGCAGAAGAATCTCTCAAAAAGCACTACGAATGGAAAGGCAAGCTGGAAACCGTCCCCAAAATGAAGATCGAAAGCAAGGATGATCTTTCGCTCGCCTACACCCCCGGCGTGGCGCAGGCCTGCCTGGAAATTCAAAAAGACCCCGAAAAATCCTACTCTCTCACCGGCCGGGGCAACCTGGTTGCCGTTGTGACCGACGGCAGTGCCGTTCTCGGCTTGGGCGACATCGGCCCCGAGGCGGGTATGCCGGTAATGGAGGGCAAGTGTGTGCTTTTCAAGGCCTTTGGCGGTGTGGACGCGATCCCTCTTTGCGTGCGCAGTCACGATGTTGACGAAATTGTAAACACCGTTGCTCTTCTTGCCGGCAGTTTCGGCGGTATCAATTTAGAGGACATTGCCGCTCCCCGCTGTTTTGAAATTGAGCGCAAGCTCAAAGAGCGCCTGGATATTCCCGTTTTTCACGACGACCAGCACGGCACCGCCGTTGTTGTTCTTGCCGCCGTTCTCAACGCGCTCCGCGTGGTAAACAAGGATCTCGGCTCCATTCGCGCCGTCATCAACGGGGCCGGCTCGGCCGGCATTGCCATTGCCAAGCTTCTCCTTTCCTGCGGGCTTTCCGACCTGACCCTTTGCGATAAGCCCGGCGCCATTTACGAGGGCGCCTCCTGGCTCAACCCCGCGCAGGCCGAGCTTGCCAAGCTGACCAACCGCCGCAAAATGACCGGCGGCCTTGCCGATGTTCTTGTCGGCGCCGATCTTTTCATCGGCGTTTCGGCCGGCAATCTCGTCTCCCCCGCAATGGTTCGCTCAATGGCTCCCGGCGCCATCCTCTTCCCCATGGCCAACCCGACCCCCGAAATTATGCCCGATCTTGCCCTGCAAGCCGGCGCCGCCGTGGTTGGTACCGGGCGCAGCGATTTCCCCAACCAAATCAACAATGTGTTGGCTTTCCCCGGCATTTTCCGCGGCGCTCTTGACGTTCGCGCCCGCGAGATCAACGAGGAAATGAAACTCGCCGCCGCCCACGCCCTCGCCGGTCTCGTCTCTTCTTCCGAACTTTCCTCTACCTATATCCTCCCCCTCGCCTTCGATCCCCGCGTCGGCAAAACCGTTGCCGCCGCCGTCGCCGCCGCCGCTCGCCAAACCGGCGTCGCGCAGGGGTAGGAGGGGGAGAAGGAGAAGGTCGCGAGAGGGGGAAGAACTTTTTGCAAAAAGTTCTTCCCCCTCTCGCGCTCTCCCCTTTTTCAAAAACCTCAACCAATGGTTTGAGGTTTTTGAAAAGGGTTATGTTTTCAGCTCCGGATGGAGTTTGGCTTTTTGGGTGTTATGAAATCGGTTCTGCGAGCCCAAGAATTGGAACCCGCCTTGGCGGGCCGCACTGCGGGGCGGCTCCGGGTGGAGCTTTATTTTTTTGGCGATATAAAATCAGTTCTGCAAACCAA
>CAMPBZ010000104.1 GCA_946641795.1 uncultured Clostridia bacterium | reverse complement strand
TTTTCTTGCAAGAAAACGTCCCCGCCCCTTTCAAGGTCTTCTTCCCCACCGCCCTCAATAAAAGGTTGCAACCTCCGGCACGGCGGGGGTGGCAAACTCGGTTTTTTCGACGTACAGGACCGGGCCGGCGCCGTTATAAAGCTTGTGTTTTTCCACCTTGATTTTGCCGGTGAGCGTTGCCCAACCGCCCGTTTGCAAGCTGGTTGGTTCCGGGAAAATGCAGACCAGCGGGTGGTAGGAGATATCGGCCTCGCAGCAGGTCATGACGTGGCGGCCGGCCAGCGCCGATTTATCGCCCAGCGAGCGATCGCGCGCGATCATGCCTTTGAACTTGACCGTTTTGCCGTTGTATTTTTGCATATCTTCCGAAAGGTCGCGGTAGAACAGCGCGTAATCGCCGTCGGCAACCGAAACGACCGGGGCTTCCAGATCAAACGGGAGCGGATCGACGATCTCGTCGTACTCCACGTGGCCGTCCGGGTACTCGTAAGTAATGGCGGCGCGGCGGCTGGTGGCGCGAATGACCTTATGGATGGTGTCCTTATCCACATCGGCGGGGGTGCGGTTGAGCACCACCATTTCGCAGTTCATCAGTTTATCCACCATCAGCTGGCGCATATTGGCGTTGTAGGAAAGAAAGGTGCCGGCGTCGGCAAAGAGCATTTCCTGGTAGATGGCCCAGCCCTGCGGCAGGTTGCCGTACAAGTCGGCAAGGTTCCACATTCCGTTATACTCGATGATCACGCGGTCCAGCTTGTGCTTTTTGCCCATTGCGGTCAGGTTTTCAATGGTCAGATCGGCGGCGTCCTCGATGGTTTCCAGGTAGACGTTTTGCCCCCAGAAGCGCGAAGGGTCAAGTTCGACCTCGCCCTGCTCGCATTGAATGATGAGCGTTTTTTCGCCCGAATTGAAGCGCTGATCCTCCATAGACTCCTGAATGATGCTGGTTTTGCCGCCTTCCAGAAAGCCGGTGAACAGATAGACCGGAATGGTTGCCATAGTTTTTTCTCCCCTTACTTTTTCTCAACGCCGAACAGCGCGGCCAGCGCGGATTTTTGAATGCCCGAACCGATCACGCAAAGCCGGCCGATAACGCCCGCGGAACCGTGGCGCACATCGGGCTCACCGGGAACGTAGTCAAAGTGGATCCACTTGCCGTCGGTTCCGGCAACAATGCCTTTGGCGCGCAGGATCACGCCGTATTGGTGCTCCTCAACCAGCGCTTCCAGAATGGTTTTCAGTTCGTCCACGCTGAACTTTTTGTTGGTTTCCACACCCCAGCTGACAAAAACTTCGTCGGCGTCGTGGTCGTGGTGATGATGGTGGCAAGAGCAGTTGGGATCGTCGCACTCGTCGTCATCGTCATCATCATCGTGGTGATGATGGTGATGGTGATGGTGATGCTCGTGCTCGTCTTCGTCGTCATCATCGTCGTCGTGATGGTGATGGCAAGAGCAGTTGGGATCGTCGCACTCGTCGTCATCGTCGTCATCGTGATGGTGATGGTGATGCTCGTGCTCGTCTTTGTCGTCATCATCGTCATCGTGATGGTGATGGCAAGAGCATTCGGGATCGTCGCATTCGTCGTCATCGTCGTGATGATGGTGATGATGGTGGTGATGGTGGTCTTCCTCGGCCTGCTCGGCAAGGCGGGCAAGCTCTTCCTCAATGGTGTCGCGGTGCTCCATTGCTTCCAGCAGTTGCTTGCCGTCCAGTTCCTCCCACGGGGTGGCAACGATAACGGCGGTGGAATTGTGCGCTTTGAGCAGATCAATGGCCTCGGCAACCTTTTTCTCGTCGGTCAGCTGGGTGTGCGACAAGATGATGCACCCGGCGTTTTCAACCTGGTCGTTGAAAAATTCGCCAAAGTTTTTCATATACAGTTTGCACTTGCCGGCGTCCACCACGGTGGTAAAGCCGTTGAGCACGGCGCCTTCCGCGGCGGCGTTTTGCACGGCGCGAATGATATCCGAAAGCTTGCCGACGCCGGAGGGCTCAATGAGAATGCGGTCGGGCGCGTACTCGGAGAGCACCTTTTGGAGCGCCTTGCCGAAATCGCCCACCAGCGAGCAGCAAATGCACCCGCTGTTCATTTCGTTTACGATAATGCCCGCGTCCTGCAAAAAGCCGCCGTCAATGCCGATTTGGCCGAACTCGTTTTCAATGAGGACGATCTTTTCGCCGGCGTAAGCCTCTTTGAGCAGTTTTTTGATAAGCGTGGTCTTTCCGGCGCCCAAAAAGCCCGAAAAAATATCAATTTTGGTCATAAAAATCCCTTCTTTTTTCAAAATTTTTCCGTTTATTATTATAGTATGCTTTTTGCGGATTGTCAAGCCCCGGCGGCAAAAAACGCCGTACGGCGACCCCAACGGAGCCGCCGCAAATTCAGCCGATGACGATTTTCATTTTGCACCGCTCGGTGCGCGCGCCGTGCAGTTCGGTCACATAGTCCAGGTTGATTACGCCTTCGCGCAAAAGCAAATTTTGCACCCGGAGCGCACAAACCGAAAGCTCCAGCCGCGCAAACGGCGTTTGGTAAACCGAAATGTGCCGTTTCCCTTTCTCAAAAACCAGGGCGGTGTTTACAAAGCCTTCGCGCACCATGGTAACGATTTGCGGCTCGGTTTTGGAAAAGCCGACCACGGTGACCGACCCTTCCATACCGGTCAGCACACTTTCCTCGTAGACAATTTCCAGGCGGTCGTCGGTTTCCACCAGCTTGCCAATGGCAAAAAATTCGCTTTTTTCGGGGCCGGGGTTCTCCCCTTCCGGGGCAAACTCGCCATCCGGTTCTTCGGGCTCTCCCTCATCCGGAAAGTCGCCCGTTTCTTCCTCGTCCGCTTCCTCTTCGGGCGGTTCGCCCATTGCGGCAAGGCTCTCGTTCAGCATCTCGCCCAAAAAGCCGACCAAGGGCATATCCACCCCCTGCCGCTCGGTGAAAATGCGAACGGAAATTTCGCGTTCGGTCTTCATTCCCTGCCCTCCGCGCGGCGGCGCAGCAGGTCGGCCGTGCGCAAAATGGCGGCTTGGGACTTGCCGTCCGGAATGTTGCCCTTTTGCACCTCGTCCACCAATTGGGCAAGCGGGTAGCGGATATTGGAAAGAAACTCGTCCTCGTCCAAATCCTGCTCGCCGGCGGTCAGCCCTTCGGCAAGATACAGCCCGATCACCTCGTCCAGGATGGCGGGAGAGGAATAAAAATTGCCCAAAAAGGTGAGCTTTTCGCACCGGTAGCCGGTCTCCTCGCGCAGTTCGCGCAGGGCGGCAAGAGCGCGGTCTTCGTCTTTGCGATCCAGCTTTCCGGCCGGCAGTTCGGTCAATACCTCGCCAAACGGGTAGCGGTACTGGCGCACGCAGGTAACTTGTCCGTCGGCGTCCAGCGGCAAAACGCAAACGCCGCCGATGTGCCGGACATATTCCCGACTGCCGACGGCACCGTTGGGCAGGCGGACGGTATCGTGATACAGATGAACGATCCTGCCGTTGAACAACAGCTCGGAGGAAAGCGTTTCCTCGGCTTTTTCGGCAAGCGCTTGCACAGGTTTGTTGGTTTTCAAAGCATTCTCCTTTTCATTCCAGATAGAGCGCGTCGGCATGGAGGAAGGCGTGAGCCGAAAGCCCGCTGTCGGTGGGGATCAGGCGCGAGGCGCCGCAGGTCTGGCATTGCACCAGGATCCCGTCCTCCCGCACTTCCACGTCGTAAACGCAGTTGCTTTTCTGTTTGGCGCCTTCGGGGTGGCACTTGCAATAAATTTTCCCCTCCTCGTCCAGCTCGCGGATGACGTAGGAGACGATTTCGGCAATTTGCGGGTCGGGCAGCGCCTTTTCCTCGGCGCGCAGGCGCTCGGGGTCTTCAATGCCGCTCTTTTCCAGCAAATCCAGCAGTTCCAGCTCGCTGCGCGCCATTTCGGCCTTGACCTGATTGATCTCGCCGGTGGCGGCAATGTTCAGATCGGTATAGGGGCAAGGGAGCGTAAACAGCTCCTTGCCGAAAAAGACGTTGGAAGAAACGGTGAAGGAATGCGGCTTTGCACAGGCGAGGCAGGGGACGGTCAAACGGATCTTTCCGTCTTTCCCGTAGGCCACCGACAGCTCGCTTTTTTTGCAGGTGCATTTCAGTTTGACAAGGTCGGCCGAACCGGTAAGCGAAAAGAGCCCCACCGCGCTCAAAACCGCGCTCCCGCAATGGGGGCAACGGTAGGCAACCGTTGTTTGCTTGGCATCCAAAATCATAATTCCCTCGTTTCTTTCTCCCGCGCCGGGCGGAAGAATGGCGTTTTCAACAAACAGGATATGCGATCCGTTACAAAATGGCACGGATCTAATCCATGCCATTTTGCTTTTTATTGAACGGACTTGTTTTTACTTGTAAAGCCATTTGCCGATTTTGGCAAGCGCTTTTTCGTTGAGCTTGTAGCCGCCGTCCTCGGCAAGGCCGCGGGCGAAATCGTCGGCTTTATCATTGGCAACGTTGGTGCGCGCATTGCTCTCGCCGGCGCTGGTTCTATCCAGGAACACGGCAAGATAAATGCCTTCCATAATGTTGCCGTCTTCGTCTTCGTGGTAAACCACGGTTGCATCGTTTGCCTGGCGCGCATCGTCGAAGAGCCATTCCTTCAAATCGGCAGAAGAAATGGAGCTTTGAGTAATCGCGTTGGACGTTGTGGCGCTCGAACTGAGTTCGGAAAGCTTGCTGAGGAGCTCGGCTCCGGTCAGCCCTTCCAGCTTTTTCAAATCGGCATCGGCGCTTTCCTTACTGGTATAGGAAATATATCCGCCGCGAACGACATCGTCGCCCAGCCCGAGCGCACTGGACACGATA
>CAMPBZ010000103.1 GCA_946641795.1 uncultured Clostridia bacterium | reverse complement strand
GCGCGGCGCCGAGGAGTGTAATGACCCAATAGAGATCCAACTTGACCTTCCCGATTTTAATTTTCGGGAAGAACAGAATGGATAGGATCATCAAAAGGCAGGTGCCGCCGCCAAGGATTAAAGATGTTATCATATCGTTTCCTCGCTAGAAGCAACACAACGCAAAATGGTAGAAGCATTCCGGATAATAATTTCGTCAACGGCTTTGTAATCATCTTTTCTGTCTCTTCCCCGCCGCTGTTTGCGGGTCAGCCAAACTTTCAGGCTAACGCGATCCAGTTCGTCTAACTCGTGCAAAAATCTTCCGCGCAAAAATGCGGGGTCCTGCCGCTCGTACAATTCAAAATCTTCCGGTGTTAAAACTTTCCCCAACTGCTCATCCCAGTCTACCAGACAAGGGTGCAGAAGCAGCTGCCGTTGTTGCTGAGTGTTATCGCTTTTGAAAGCGTAGGTATCAAACTCGCTTTCGGTTGGACAAACATACCCAACCGAGCGCATATAAGCGTTCCAACGCAGGTGTTCCAGCTTTGCAATTTCCACCATATTATCATCGTCTTTTGCAAACCTATCATATTTTTTCAGTTCCTCTTCCCCGATTTTGCCGGTTGCGGGAATGCCTGCAACGTGCAGCTTATACCGCAGGTGAAGGGCCGACGCATGGGAGGAGTTTTGCCCGTAAACCGAATTGAAATAACCGGCAATTGCCGTTTCGCGTTTGGAAAGCGCCTCACGCAATGCAACCGGCGCGGCTGGATGCCTGCGCAAAAGCGAGAGGAACGCGCAGTGCATTCGGATGAAAAATCTACCGTGCCGGAAGCAGCGGTTGAACAGGCTGAGAAGATACCGGCGACTGACGGTATATTGATCTTCCGGATCCTTTGTGGTGCGGTCAAACCGCTTGCCGGCAAGAAATTCTTTTTTGACTTCCGCCAGTAATTCCTTCGGGAAATCGACCGGAAGACCCCAATAGGTCAGGTGGACTGCCAATGCCATTTTGTCGAGATCGTTGTTGAAAATGCTCTCAACCGAAAATCGACTTTTATCATTTCCAAACGGCACGAGAAGGCATTCGTTTTCCCGCGCTTCTCCCTGGTTTTGTTGAGAAAAGATGGAAAACAGGCTGTCGTCGGTGATAAAGCTACAAATTTGCGGGGCTTTTCCGCCTTGCAGGTGGAGGCGGTTGTAGGCTTTTTGCACTTCCAGCGAAATGGCAATATCGCGCTGGTTGCTACCGAGTGCCACGATCACGTAGCAGGCTTCCGGCACCTCGTCCTTCAAATATTTGATGAATTCGTCGCCCGAAACGTCGATGGAACGGAAAGCAATATCGTAAAGACCGGTGCTGAACAATTCCGGGCATTCCTTGGTCAGTCCCCTGCCCTTTTCCTCGGCGTCGTCGGAAACAACGCGGATTTTTAAATCGGTGTTGGCAAGTTGGCCGCACCAGGTAATCGCCTTTACGCACTCCATACCGACATAGCCGCAACCAACGATCAGTACCGTGCATTTTTTTCTCACCGCCGGGTCTTTGCTTTCCTCCATCCTGGCAAACAGCGGATGATCGGTAAGCAGCTGATAAATGGGATAAACGCAGTCGTTGACCGCGATAAAGCGCATATTCGGGTTGGAACGGTTCAAAATAGTTGCCTGAACGGTGGTACCCGCGTCGCCGCTGGTACAAAAGATCAATACGTTGGCAAAAACAAGTTGATCCAGCTTTTTGTTGCCGCGGCTCAACCAGGCGGCAACCCGCAGGTTTTCATATTCGTTCGTATCGGCAAGGACGAAAGTGATGGGCACCTCTGCGTGGTGGTGGAGGCGCATTGTGGTAATATCCTCCTTCACACAAACCGCGCCAATCCTTCTGACGCGCTCGCGCAGCTCGTTTTTTTGCTCGTCATCCGAACCGACGTAAGTATCGGTAAACAGCAAAAATGCTTTGCGCTTGTGCTGTTTAATATCCTCCGCAAGGGTTACGGTGCGCTCGTTGAGCTCCGAGAAAATAAAGGTTTCGCTGGCAGGACGCGTGGAAGCGCGAACGCGGGAGATCAATTCTTCCAGCAACGCCAGGATGAAGGCCAGCGTCATCACCGGGGCAAGCACGTTCAGAATGGTATTGAAGACGGTTAGGAAGCCGAAGAAGAAACCGGGTTCGCATTTCTCCTGCAAGACGTGTAGAAAGTAATCATAGTCCTCGTCCAAACTGAACGTTTGAAGCGTATGTACGATCGAACGGCCAAAGGTAAGCAAAACGGTCAGGATCCGGTTGCCAATGCCGCCCTCCAATTTCGGCAGGAGCGCAAAGAAGCGAAAGATAAGCACCGCGCTGCCTACACCGAACGTGGTGGCAATTACGATGGATTTCCCGCTTCTGCGGCGGATGCCCCAAATCAGGCTTCCAGCCAAAAGCGCGATAGCAATAATCGAGCAAACGATCAATTGTACCATTCTTTTCTCTCCCCTGCAAATCTAAAAAATGTAAAACGGAAAATAATATGGATATTATATCATAAGGAAGTGTGCCTGTCAAGAGAAAGCATGCCTGTCAAACCGTCAGCACCGATCGGAAGAAAGTAGCACCGTCATTTTCCCGCTTGCCGAAACAGCGGTTTCCGGCGGCAAAAGATAGCTGTTTCCGCGGCGGACGGGATAGGAAACGCCGTTACAAAGCAGTTCCCCCTCGCCGCCGGCGCAAAGCAGATGGCGAAGGCCGGCAACCGCGGAAAATTGTACCGATCCGGCAATTTTCAGGCGCTCCACGCGGAATTGCGGACAAGCGGCAAGAACCGTGTTCCGATCGGCGTTCGGGTCGTTTTGATAGCGCAACCGGTCAACCTCTTCCGCCGTGAACGGGCGAACCACGTCCAGCGCTTTTTCCACGTGCAACTCGCGCGGCTTTCCATCCTTGCCGGGGCGGTTATAATCCCAAATCCGGTAGGTCAGATCGCAGTTTTGCTGAATTTCGGCAAGCAGAATGCCCTTGCCGATGGCGTGCGGCATTCCGGCGGGAATAAAATAGGTCTCCCCCGCCCGCACGGGGATATGGTTGAGCGCCGCTTCGGTCTTTCCCTCACGCACCAGGCGGGCAAAATCCGCGCGGGAAACGCCCTCCCGCAAGCCCATGATCAGCTCCGAATTTGGAGCGGCTTCCAGAATATGCCACATTTCGGTTTTGCCACGGTCGTTTTCCACGCGCGCGGCATAGGCGTCGTCCGGGTGGACCTGCACCGAAAGATCGTCCTTGGCGTCCAAAAGTTTTACAAGCAAGGGGAACCCGGCCTCTTCCGCGCCGTATTGCCCGATCACTTCGCCGATCTTTCTTCCGCTCCAAGCGCCGTTTTCAATGCGGTTTTGTTCCTCTTTGCGCACCGAAAGCACCCAGGCTTCCCCAATGGTGGGCGAAAAGGCCGGGACGCCCCAGGCGGCGGAGAGGCGAGTACCGCCCCAAATCGGCGATTTGGTAACTGGTTCCAGCAAAAGCGGATACGGTTTCATTTGCATTTGCTCCTTAAAGTGGGTTATTTAGATATATTTTAACAAATATACGGGCGAATGTCAATGTTTTTGAAAAAACTTGAAAAAAACTCTTGCAATTTGAAAAAAGATGTGATATACTGTAACAGTCGTCCAACGACGGCCCCTTAGTCAAACGGTCAAGACGTCGCCCTCTCACGGCGAAGATATGGGTTCGATTCCCGTAGGGGTCACCAAACGAGTTAAAGGCAAACCTGTTTCCGTTAGGAGATGGATTTGCCTTTATTGTTTACTTAAAACATGTCAATTAGGATAGAAAAAAGCGAGGAGCAATTTTGGATGGTTGCTCCTCGCTTGCCGTTTTACCGGATTACGACAAACCGCCGCTTATTTGCCGTGCGGTTGCCCAATGGATTCAGTGGGCACTATTTCTGTTTTTTGAATATTCAATTGTTGCTTTTTCCACTCGGCGTAGTCCGTTTTCCCCTGCTCGGAATTGCAATAGGTAATGATCGATGAATACAAAACTCTGGCAATCGAATCAATTTCATAGTCAGGCACACCCGTGTTGTTCTTGCGCTTTCTTGGCATTCGCTATAGCGTTTTCCTCCTTCTTTCATTATTTGCTCCAATCAGATTTGGATTTGTTTTTGAATTGCTCCTGCCGTTTCTCCCATTCGAGTTCTTGCTCGATCTCTCTTACTCGGTTTCGGGGCAGAGGGATCGGTGCGGAGAAAAGATCAATAAACGGTTGAATGATCGCAGTTGATTTGAAAAACGTTCTTGCAAACGCCTCGGGCTCGTGTTGCCGGACGGCGAGCATAGCGTTCTTTGCAACCTCGGCTTTCTTCTCGGAAGCAGACGACTTTCGGAGCTGTTGGAACAGATCTCCGTTGTCCTTTGCAAGACGCGCGTTCTCGGATTCGAGGCGTTTGTTCTCGGCAGTCAAGGCAACGATCTGATCCCTCATTTCCTTTTTGCCGTGGGTTACCACTCCGCTTTTTGCTTCTTCCAATGCGTGGCTGTAATCTGCCTCGGCATTTCGCCTTGAAATGATCTCGTCGCGCTCTTTTCTGGCTTTTTGAATCTCTCCTTGCGTTTCATAGAACTGTTCGCGCGCCTCGATATTTTCCTTTGTCAACCGCTTGTTCTCGGCTTCGGCTTGCTCGACGATCTTCTTTGCCTTAAACTCGGCAGACGAAAGATGTTCCGCTTGGCTGTTGATCTTTCCACGCTCTAAGCCAAATTTCCTACCAACTCGCTCGTGCAGTTCGGTCTGCAACTCGCGCAGGTTCTTGGGACAAAATAGATCTTTGGCGCAGAGACGACCGTCGGATAATGGAATGAGATTCAAGTGCAAATGC
>CAMPBZ010000102.1 GCA_946641795.1 uncultured Clostridia bacterium | reverse complement strand
CATTATGGCGGCCGTGGGGCAGGCCTACACCTCCTATATGCCGCCCGAACGTTTCCCCTGTTGTGTGCTGTGCATCGATCTGGATCCTTCCCGCGTGGATGTGAACGTGCACCCCTCCAAGCTGGAAGTGAAATTTTCCAACGAAAAAGCGGTGTTTGAGGCGGTGTATTACGCCGTGCGCACCGTGCTGGAAGCCAATATCACCCGGCCGAACGTCAATCTGGATTCGGCGCTCAAAAAAAATCCGTTCGCCTATCCGGGCGGCAAAATATCGCAGGCCACCGCACCGGTGGAAGTGGAACGCCCCGGCTCGCTTGCCCGCCGTCAGCTTTCCTACGACGTTGGCGGTACCATTCAGCACCAGCCGCAATCGCGAATGACCTCCGAGGAATATTTGCGCACCGTTGCGGGCGTGGAGAAGGAGAGCGGCCGGCCAACGCCGCCCCCCGCCGCAAAGCCGGCGGCTCCCGCACCCGCCCCCAAAAAGGAGCCGTTGCCGCCGGGCGCCGTTGAGGTGCCGCTGCACATGGATGTCAAGTTCCCGCCGTCGGTCGATCCGAACTATCAATTTACGGTGCCGGAAAACGTCGGCCTTGCAATGATGGAGACCTTTGTGCCGCCTACCGCGCCGCCGGCAATCCCGGCCGCCCCTGACCGGCCGATTGCATCGGT
Source organism: uncultured Clostridia bacterium (assembly GCA_946641795.1). GTDB lineage: Bacteria > Bacillota > Clostridia > Oscillospirales > CAG-272 > UMGS1865. Next base: position 4,214 of record CAMPBZ010000102.1, on the reverse strand, counting down.
AGAACCCGTCGCCCCGGCCGCACCGAAAACGCCCGCCGCACCTGCCCAGCCGACAGCGTCGGCCGAGCCTGCCGCGCAGGAAGCGCCTACCGCTCTGCCGCCCTACCGCATTTTGGGCGTGGCATTCCGGTGCTACGTGCTGGTGGAAACCGGCGAAAAACTGCTCCTGATCGACCAGCACGCCGCCCACGAGCGCATTCTGTTTGAGGAGCTGAAAGCCGGGCTTGCCGCGCTTCCGGTCACCTCGCAAATGCTGATGCTCCCGGTGGAAACCATGCTGACCGCCGCCGAGGTTTCGGCCTTGCAGGAGTTTGACGAGGAACTGCAAAAAATCGGCTTCAAACTGCGCTACGCCAAAAACACCGTATCGGCCGACGCCATTCCGCAAGGGGTGGAGCCGGGCGCCGTGGGCGCAATGTTGGGCACCATGGCCGGCCGGCTGATCGACAACACCGGCAGCGTGAAACTCACGCGCGACATTCTGTTTGAAAAAGCCCTCTACCAGGCGGCCTGCAAAGCGGCCATCAAAGGGGGCAGGGAATACTCGGCCGAGGAGATTGAATGGCTGGTGAAAAAGCTGATGGAACTGCCGGACATCACATTCTGTCCCCACGGGCGCCCGGTGGCAATGGAGCTGACCAAGCGCGTGCTGGACAGGCAGTTTGACCGCACCGGCTTTTGAAAAAACTTTGCCCCTTGCAAAAACGAAAGGAAAAACCGTTTTATGTTTGAGTTGTTGACCACCGACGGCCGCGCCCGGCGCGGCATTCTGCACACCGTTCACGGGGATATTCAAACCCCGGTGTTTATGAACGTTGGCACCTGCGCCGCCATCAAGGGCGGCGTGAATACCATGCTGCTGCGCGAGATCGGCTGTCAGGTGGAGCTTTCCAATACCTACCATTTGCACATTCGCCCCGGCGACGGCCTGATCCGCGAGATGGGCGGCCTGCACAAGTTTATGAACTGGGATCGCCCCATTCTGACCGACAGCGGCGGCTTCCAAGTCTTCTCGCTGGCAAAACTGCGCCGCATCAAGGAGGAGGGGGTGTATTTCTCCTCCCACGTGGACGGCAAAAAGATTTTTATGGGGCCGGAGGAGAGTATGCAAATCCAGTCCAACCTCGCCTCCACCATTGCCATGGCGTTTGACGAGTGTGTGGAGAACCCCTCGCCCTACCCCTATTGCAAAAAGAGTATGGAGCGCACCTACCGCTGGCTCCTTCGCTGCCGCGCCGAAATGGATCGGCTCAACAGCCTGCCCGACACCATCAACCGCAACCAAATGCTTTTCGGCATCAACCAGGGCAGCACCTTTGAGGATTTGCGCATTGCGCATATGCAAATGATTGCCGAAGTCCCCTGCGAGGGCTACGCCATCGGCGGTCTTGCTGTGGGAGAGCCGACCGAGGAAATGTACCGCATCATCGACGCGGTGGAGCCCTATATGCCCAAGGATAAGCCGCGCTACCTCATGGGCGTTGGCACTCCCTGCAACATTCTGGAAGCGGTGCATTTGGGCGTGGACTTTTTCGATTGCGTTATGCCCAGCCGCAACGCGCGCCACGGCAACCTGTTCACCTGGCACGGCAAGATCAACCTGGGCAACGAAAAATACGCAAAGGACCCCCGCCCGCTGGACGAGACCTGCGGGTGCCCCTGCTGCCGCAACTACTCGCGCGCCTACCTGCGCCACCTCATCAAGGCAAAGGAGTCGGTGGGAATGTCGCTTTGCGTTACGCACAACCTTTGGTTTTACAACGAGCTCACCGCCAAAATCCGCGAGGCGCTGGACGGCGGCTACTTTGAGGCCTTCTACCAAAAGTACCGCAACATCCTCGGCGAACGGGTGGAGGATTGAAAGGGCGTAACTGTTCTTTGAAAGAAAAGGGGCGCGGGGGAAAGAAAACTTTCTTGCAAGAAAGGTTTCTTTCCCCCGCGGTCTTTTATTTTTATTCCTTCATTCACTCCGCAACCTTGGTAGCGATGGTTACGGTGGTGTCAGCGGTGATTTTGGTGATGCGCCAAGCGCCTTCGCCCAGGTTTTTGATGTTTTTGTAGGTTCCCTCGGTCGCGGTCACGCTGTCGATCTCGTAGCCCTCTTCCAGAACGACCACGAAGTTGACCTGCCCATCGGTTTTGGTCAGGGCGCCGGTGGCGCCGTCACGCGAGTAGGCAACGGTGGCGTTCTCTTCGCCCGCGGCGGTCAGATCCTGCGCTTTGTAAACGGTTACGCTGACGTGCTCGTCGGTTACAAAGGTGATCTGGTAGCCGTCCTCCAAGTTTTCGGGAACGGTGGCTTCTTTTACCGTGATGGTGACGGTGAGATCGGCGGAGATTTTGGTAATGCGGTAGCCGTTTTCCGCACCGGTGTCGGCCGAGCCCTTTATGTTGTTGTAGCCCTCGGCGTTGTCGATGGAAATGTTGTCAATCACATAGCCCTCTTCCAGAACGACCACGAAATTGACCTGTCCCTCGCCGCTTTTGGTCTGCTTGCCGGTGGTTTTGTCAATCGAGTAGGCAACGGTCGCGTTCTCTGTGCCGCCGGAAGTCATATCCTGCGTGGGGTAAGCGGTCACGCTGGCGTGCTCGCCGACAACAAAGGTAACGGCAAAGCCGGTTTCTTCGGTTTCGGTATTTTCAGTATTCTCGGTGTTTTCAGTGTTTTCAGTATTTTCGGTATTTTCTGTGGTTTCGGTTTTGGGGTCGGCGGTTTCGGTGTTGGTTGTCGTTGGGATCGCGCAGCTTGCAAGAGCAAACAGCGAAAGAGCCAACAGGAGCGATAAAACGACTTTCAAAACATTCTTTTTCATAGGGGTAAAACCTTCCTTTCTGTTGTTTTGTGCCTTTATGATAACCCCGAATGCTGAAAAAATCCTAAAAGAAAAAAAGTTTTTTCAAAAAAAATAAAAAAAGAAGGGGAAGGGCGCTTTCCGGTTGGAAAACGCGCTTCCCCTGTGCAATATTTTTATTTAGTTGCGCGTATCAATCGTGATGCGCGTTGCGGGGGCAAGGTTGGAAGCCGTCAGATCGTAGATGGTCTCAAAGGTGTCAAATCCGCCCTCCTCGGCCATAAAACTGCAAAGCCCGTAGGCCTGCGTTTCGGGGTTGATCGGAAGGTCGGCCAGCACGGTGGGCGTGTAGGCGTCCTCGTCCGGGAAGAAGGCCGGCGTGGCTCTCCGGTCAAGGTAGCAGGCAATGGCAATGCTGTGGTTAAAGTCGATTTCCAACTTGGAGCCGATCACTTCCAGCGCCGAGAGGTACCCGGTGTAAACGCCAAAGTTGGGCAGGTCGCTTACAAAGGTGCTGATGCCCTTGACCGAAACGTTGGAGCGGATTACCGCAATGTTGCCGCCCCCGCAGAACAGGCCGTTTGCGTCAACGGTGCAGTGCAGGTCAATATCAACGTCCGAGTCGATAATTTCAATGGTGTTGACCGCGTACACCGCGTAAACACTGTTGAAGAGCGTGGCGTTCAGGTTCATCCGAACGGTGGAGTTTTGCACGTAAACCGAGCCGCCGAAAATGCCGACAACCTGGCCGAACACGCCCTGAACGTCCTCGCCGTTGGAGGCGAAAATGTTGAGCGTCACGTTTGCGCCGTCCAGCACCAGCGTGGAGTTTGCCGTCAGGAAGGTGCAGGCGTCCACCCCTTCAAACTGCTCGTAAAGTTCGGGCGTGGCCTGAATAGAGATCAAAACGTTTTTGGATTCAATGCGGAGGTCGCCCGCCGCCTGAATGGCGTTCAGGTTTGCGTAGGTGCCTTGAATGCGGGGCGTGGCAAGCGTCAGCTCCACTTTGGCGCCTTCCTCAATCCAAATGTGGCCGCGCATGGCAAGCAGGCCGGTGCCGTTGTTGGTGCCGCGCACCACGGCGTTGCCGGTCAGGCGGATGGCGTTTGCGTTAATGGCGTTGGTCATTCTGCCAACGTAGGAGGCAAAAGTGACCTCGGTATCAATCGTCAAGGGGCAGGTAACGTACAGGCAGGGGCCGCCGGAGGTAAAGTGCAGACTGCCTTCGCCGTAAATGATGACGTCGGCATTGTTTTCGGTGCTTCCGACGTGCTGGATGTTCAAACCGGTGCCGGTGGTACCCTGGTATTGATAGGTGTTAACGATGCTGTTGCTCCCCACCAGCTTGACGCGGATGTGCATTTCGTCATCGGTGGTGTAGAAATACTGGAACCCGGTGCTGGTGCGCAGGCCGTCGGTAAT
>CAMPBZ010000101.1 GCA_946641795.1 uncultured Clostridia bacterium | reverse complement strand
TTGCAACCCCCGCCGATATGGCGCTGGGCGTTGCCAATATGATTGCCGAAACGGTGGCAATGCTCTCCATTTTCGCGGCGCGCGCCAACAGGATCCGGGATATTGTGCTGACCGGCAACCTGACCGCGATTGCCCCCATTCAAAACGCGTTCACCAATCTTTCCGAAAGTTTCGGCGTCAACTTCCACATTCCCGAAAACGCGCAGTTCGGCACCGTGATCGGTGCGGCGCTCTCGGAGATCAACGATTGACACCCATACAAAAAGGCCGGAAGGGATTTTCCCTTCCGGCTTTTCTTTTTTTGATTTTAATTTTTGCTGGAAGAACCGCTCTGCATTTTGGCAATGAATTCCAGAATTTTGAGCAGCATTTGCAAAAACTCCATAATAATGTCATTGATATACTGGATGTTGTAAAGCCGGAACAGCTCCTTCATCATCCCAATCTCTTCCTCGGTGGCCATATCTTCCTGCTTCAAAATTTCGCACGCTCTTGCCTGCGCTTTGACCTCGGTTTTCAGCGTGGAAATGGAGAGCGCGAACGAAACGGCGTAAATTGCAATGCCAAGCGCCGCGGCAACCAGGGTTGCAACGCCGGAAAAATTGAACACCAACAGGTCGATCACAACGCCGAGCAGAACGATGGGAATGAAGGCGAACGGGCCAAGATACATCAGCGGGGTCAGCGCAACGCGCGCTTTCATATCCGGGTCGCCCTCTTTATCCAAAATGGCGAGCGCCGATTTTTCGGCTCCCATTGCCAGCGAGGTAATACTGTTTTTCTTGGTGGTCAGTCTTCTCAACCGGACCTTTTTGAAATAGTGGGAATAGCTGTTACCGAACAGCATAGAGCCGACGACCGAAACCTTAATGTGCTGCAATCCGTTCCGGTCCAGGATCATTCTTGCGGCGTCCTTGCCCGAAAGGTTGCGCGAATTGACGCGGCGGTTGAAGGCAACGTACTTGATTGCCAGCCAAATGGAAATGACAATGGACACGGCGGCAACCACCAAAATCAGCGCGGCAACAATGAAAATTGCCCATTGAAGCGCCGGATGAACGTTTTGAAACTCCTCGATCCCCTCAAAGAAAGGCATAGGTTTTCCTCCTGTAATTTTTTATTTTTGCAAAAGAGGCCCGCAAGGTTGCAGGGCCTCTTTTTTTGCCGGATTACTGTGCCGCATCTACGATGGCGGCAAATTTTTCGGGAACCAGCGAGGCTCCGCCGATCAATCCGCCGTCCACGTTCGGTTTTGCCAACAGCTCGGCGGCGTTCTTTTCGTTCATTGAACCGCCGTACTGAATGGTGGTCTCCTCGGCGATCTTCTCGCCGTAAATGGCGGCCAGCGTCTTGCGGATCACGCCGCAGGTCTCTTCGGCCTGCTCGGGGGTTGCGGTCAGCCCGGTTCCGATCGCCCAGACCGGCTCGTAGGCGATGATGATGTTCTTCATCTCCTCGGCGGTCACGTCTTTCAGATCCAGTTTGGTCTGCATGGCAACGACCTCGTCGGTAATGCCGGAGAGCCGCTGATCCTTGACCTCGCCCAGGCAGAGAATGACCTTCATGCCGGCGGCAAGCGCCGCTTTGGTGCGCAGGTTGACGGTTTCATCGGTTTCACCGAAGTATTGGCGGCGCTCCGAGTGGCCGATGATGACGTATTCCACACCGCACTCGGTCAACATTTTGGCCGAAACCTCGCCGGTGTAGGCGCCTTTTTCGGCAAAGTGCACGTTCTCGGCACCGATTTTGATATTGCTTCCCTTTGCGGCCTCCTGTGCGGCGGCAATGGTAACATAGGGAGCGCAAAAGATAACGTCGCAGCCGTTTTTACCCGCAACCAGCGGTTTGACGGCGGTAATAAATGCCTTTGCCTCGGAGGGCGTAAAGTTCATTTTCCAGTTTCCGGCAATGACCGTTCTTCTCATAACTTTGTTCCCTTTCCGATTTTATTCTTTATCCTGCAAGCAGGCAATGCCGGGGAGTTCCAGACCTTCCAAAAACTCCAACGAAGCGCCGCCGCCGGTGGAAATATGCGTCATCTTGGGGCCGAAGCCAAGCCGCTCGACCGCCTCGGCAGAGTCGCCGCCGCCGATGATGGAGACCGCGCCGCAGTTTGCAACCGCTTCGGCAACCGCTTCGGTGCCGGCGGAAAAGTTCTTCCATTCGGAAACGCCCATCGGGCCGTTCCAAACAACGGTGCCCGCGCCCTCGATGGTCTTTGAGAACAGCTCGCGGGTGACCGGGCCGATGTCAAGACCCATCCAGCCGTCGGGAATGGCGTTGGAGTAAATGCGCATAAAGACGGTGTCCTCTTTGTACTCGCGGCCGATCACGTTATCAACCGGGAGCAGGAAATGCACGCCCTTATCCTTTGCCTTTTGCATAATCTCCTTGGCAAGGTCGATCTTATCGGTCTCGCAAATGGAGGTGCCGTAGGTGTAGCCCTTGGCGGCAAAGAAGGTGTAGGCCATACCGCCGCCGATGATGAGCGTATCGCATTTTTCGATCAGGCTGTTGATAACGCCGATCTTATCCGAAACTTTTGCGCCGCCCAGAATGGCAACGAAGGGGCGGGCGGGATCTTCCAGCGCCTTGCCCATAATGCTGATCTCTTTTTGGATCAGGTAGCCGCAAACGGCGGGCAGATAATCGGCAACGCCGGCGGTGGAAGCATGGGCACGGTGCGCCGTGCCGAACGCGTCGTTCACAAACAGTCCGCCCTCGCCGGCAAGATCGGCAAGTGCCTTTGCAAACGTGGGATCGTTCTTGGTCTCGCGTGCGTCAAAACGAACGTTCTCCAAAAGAACGCAGGTGCCGTCCTTCATAGCGGCAATTTTGGCTTTGGCGTCCTCGCCGATAATGTCGGTGGCAAAAACCACCTTGCCGTCCAGCTCTTGGTTCAGGCGGTCGGCAACCGGTTTGAGGGTGAACTTGACGGGATCGTTTTTGAGCGCCTTTTCTTTCAGCTCGGCAGTTGCGGCCTCGCGCTCGCCTTCGGGCATCGCGTCAATCTTCTTCTGCTCTTTCTTATCCAGCTTGAAGTTGGGGGTAAAGATGGCGTGCGGCTTGCCCATATGGGAGGAAAGGATAACCTTTGCCCCTTTGGAAAGCAGGTACTTGATGGTGGGAAGCGCGCCGATGATGCGCTTATCCGAGGTGATAACGCCATCCTTCATAGGAACGTTGAAGTCGCAGCGGACAAACACTTTTTGGCCGGCGCGGATCTCAACGTCTTCGATCGATTTCTTATTGTAGGTCATAGTTTTGTTTTCCTTTCGGTGTAAAATTAGAAAATTTCCTCAATTACTATATCATAAAGAGAAAAAATTATCAAGAGGTTTTGTGAAAAAATTGCCAATTATTTTACGCTTTTTTAAATCAGCGTTTCCAGCTCGTCAACCAGAGAGCCGAAGAGTTCCAGCGCACTGTTGACCGGTTCGGGGGTGGACATATCCACGCCGGCGATTTTGAGCAGGCTGATGGGATCGGCGCTGGAACCGCCGGAAAGGAACTTTTTGTAGTCGGCAACCGCCGGCGCGCCCTCTTTGAGAATGCGGTTGGCAATGGCGACCGCGGCGCTGAACCCGGTGGCGTACTGGAAGACGTAGTAGTTGTAAAAGAAGTGCGGAATGCGCGCCCATTCCAGCGCGATCTCGTCATCCGAGATCATCTCCGGCCCGAAATAGAGCTTGTTGAGCGCCAGATATTTTTCGCAGAGCGCGTCGGCCGTGAGCGTTTCGTTCTGCTCGGTCATCTTGCCCATCGTCAGTTCAAACTCGGCAAACATCGTCTGGCGGTAAACGGTGCCCTTGAACTGATCCAGAAAATGGTTGATGAGGTAGGCGCGCTGTTTTTTATCGGTGGTCTTGTTCAGCAAATGGCGCATCAGCAGTACCTCGTTGCAGGTGGAAGCGACCTCGGCAACGAAAATGACGTAATCGGCGGTGTTGGTAGGCTGATATTTGCAGGAATGGTAGCTGTGGAGCGCGTGACCCATCTCGTGCGCCAGGGTGAACATACTATCCAGGTTATCCTTGTGGTTGAGCAGGACGTAGGGGTGCGGATAGCTGTTGCCGGAGGAATAGGCGCCGCCGCGTTTGCCCACGTTCTCGTAAACGTCGATCCAGCGGTTTTCAAACCCCTGCCGTAAAAGCGCGGTGTAATCCTCGCCCAGCACGGCAAGCGCTTCCAGAACGGTCTTTTTTGCTTCCGCAAAGGAGATCTTCACGTCGGCGTCCGGAATGATGGGCGGGTAAACGTCGTACATGTGCAGTTCGTCCACGCCCATAATCTTTTTGCGCAGGGCAACGTAGCGGTACATTTTGGAAAGGTTTTGGTGCACCGCCTCAATCAGGTTGAGATAGACCGGCACGGGAACCTCGGTGCTATCCAGCGAGGCCTCGATGGTGGAGCCGTAGGAGCGGGCGTTCGCATAGAATTTGAGCTGGCGGAACTGCGCGTCCAGCGTTGCGGCAATGGTGTTGCGGAACTCGCCCAGTCGTTTATAGTAGGCCTGGAAGGTGTTTTTGCGGAGGGTACGGTCGGCGGACATTAAAAGCGGAACCAGCGTGCCGTCGGTGAGCGGGTGGGCGTTGCCCTCGCCGTCCATCACTTCGGGGTAGGTCATATCGGCGTCGCGCAGGACGCTGCCGATTTGCTCGGGGGCGTTTGCCATTTCACCGGCGGCCGCCAGCAGTTTTTCCTCGGCAGGCGAGAGGATGTGCGCTTTGCGGCGGCGAATTTGGTAAAGCGAGCGGCGATAGGTTTCCAGTTTTGGCTCGGCGGCGTAAAAGCCTTCCAGCGTTTCGTCGTCAATGGCCATAATTTCGGGCGTTGCAAAAGCCGCCGCACTGCTGATGGCAACAATGGTGGAAATGGCCTTGGCGCGGAAATCCT
>CAMPBZ010000100.1 GCA_946641795.1 uncultured Clostridia bacterium | reverse complement strand
ATACTGCTTTCCGCCGGTTTCAATCACTGCAAACACGAAAAGCACCTCTCTTTCTGATAGACTCGCTGATAGGATGGCGGCGCCGTTTTTCGGGCGCACTTAAAAAGAGCCATTTTCAAGCGGCTATTCATTATAGCATATATATCGCGCGTTTGTCAAGCGTTTTTTCAACTTTTTTTATTTCTTTTTTCTTTTCTCTTCTTATTCTTGACAAAAACGCTCCAAAATGGTAGAATAAAGGCAGATATTTTACCGGAAAGGAGAGGAAAAGTATGGCTGCTCCGACAATTCCGATTTTGCAGGAAACCGATTTTCGGCGCGAGCTGAAAGACGCTCCCCGCCCCGCCTACCTTTTCTTTGGCGAAGAGGACTATCTGAAAGCCTATGCCGTTCGCCTGGCGCGGGATGTAATTTGCCCCGACCCCACCTTTGCCGCTTTTAACGAGATGCGCCTTGACGCGCTGGATTTTGAGCCGCAAAAGCTGATGGACGCGCTGATGCCCCTGCCGATGATGGCCGACCGCAAGCTGATTGTTCTTTCGGGTCTGAACTTTACCGCGATGAAAAAAAACGACCTGGACGAGCTTTGCGCGGTTTTGGAAACGCTGAACGACTACGATTACAACCTGCTTTTGGTGGTGGTGCAGTCCGACGGGCTGGAAACCGGCTACCTGCCTAAATCTCCCTCTCCGTTGCTCCGCAGGCTTTCGGAATACCTGACCCCGGTCAAATTTGATCGCCCCGGCGACCGGAAACTTGCCGAATGGGTGGGCAAGCACTTTGCCCACAACGGCGTTGCCGCCTCGCCCGCGTTTTGCGCCGGAATGCTGGATTTTTGCGGCCACAGTATGTACGCGCTTGCAAACGAAGTGGATAAATTAAGTTTTTACCTTCTTTCCAACGGAAAAACGGCGCCGACCGAGGCCGATATGCGCCTGGTTTGCACCCCCGCCGTGGAATACGACGCCTTTGCTTTTGCCAACGCGCTGATGGACGCAAAGCGAGACCTTGCGCTTGCCATTCTTGCCGATTACCGCGCGCGCCGGATGGAGCCGATTACGGTTTTATCGAATATTCTGCGCGTTTTTTGCGATATGGAGCAAATCTACGCTCTGCAAAAAAGCGGTCTGCCCGTGCCGTCGATCGCCGCCGCTATGAAAATGAACGAATACCCGGTCAAGCTCTATTTGCGGAGCTTGAACAACTCCTCGCCCGAACGGTTGCGCCGCGCCATTCAGGCCTGCACCGCTGCCGATACGGCACTGAAACTTTCGCCCCAGGGATACGCCGCACTGGAAGTGCTGGTTTGCTCGGTTTGACCCGCTTCCCTGCGACCTGGGTTGGAAAAATCCCCCGAAAGCACCGCTTTCGGGGGATTTTGTTTTGCTTTATTTCAGCTCGCCCACATAGTATTTCTTTTTGCCGCGGCGAACCACAATATACTTTCCTGCAATGGCGGTCTCGGCGCCGATGACAAAGTTGGGATCGTTCACCGTTTCGCCGTTGATCGTCAGCGCGCCGTTGGAAAGGAATTCTCGCGCCTCGCGTTTGGAGGAGCAAACCCCCGCGCCGACCAGCACGTCGGCAATGGCGCCGCCCTCGGTTTCAAAATGCGGAACGTTGCGCAGACCGACCAAAAGATCGTGCAGCGGAATGTTCTTTACGTCGCCGGCAAACAACTGCTGGCTGATGTGCTCGGCCTCCTCGTAAGCACCCTCGCCGTGCAGATCGCGCAGGATCTCGCGCGCCAACGTCTTTTGCGCCAGCCGGCGTTCGGGTGCCTCGTTATGCTGGCGCTCAATCTCCTCAATCTCCTCGCGCGAAAGGAAGGTCAGGCGTTTGAGATAGCCAATGACCTCGCTGTCCTCGGAGTTGAGCAGGAATTGGTAAAGCTCATAGGAGCTTGTCTTGTTGCGGTCCAGCCAAACGGCGTTGCCCTCGCTTTTGCCGAATTTGTTGCCGTGCGAGTCGGTCACCAGCGGCATTGTCATTGCGTAAACTTCGTCGCCCGTCGTCTTGCGGATCAGCTCAATGCCGGTGGTGATGTTGCCCCACTGGTCCGAACCGGCGACCTGCAAATCCACCCCGCGGTTCTCGTGCAGGTACTTGAAATCCAATCCCTGAATGAGCATATAGGAAAACTCGGCGTAGGAAATGCCGGATTCCATCTGGCGGCGGACAAGGTCTTTGCTTAACATATAGCCAACGTTGATATATTTGCCGTAATCACGGAAGAAGTCGATCACCGTCAGGTCTTTGACCCAGTCGTAGTTGTTGACCACTTCGTACGGGAAGATCTTTTGCAGCTGCGTTTTGAGCGCCTCGTAGTTGCGCATCACTTCGTCCTTATCCGAAAGCTTGCGCTCCACCGTCCCGCGCGGGTCGCCGATGAGCGCGGTGGCAAGCCCGACCAGCATAATGGGGTGATGCCCCGCCGCGGCAAGACGGCGTGTGATGAGGAACGAGGAATAATGCCCCAGGTGCAGGCTGTCGGCCGTCGGGTCGGTGCCAATATAGAAAGTCAGCCCCCCGGCGTTGAGTTTATCAATCAGGTCGGGGCTGGAAATATCCTGGATCAGGCCCCTCCATTTCAAGTCTTCAAACAGTGTCATAAAACATCAAAATCCTTTCTGGAAAAATACGGTTATCATTATAGCACGCAAAGCGCGGCTTGTCAAGCTTTACGCAAGCTTGGAAACGCAGTCCGCTACGATTTTTGCCGAGAGAACGGCGGTTTCTTCCTCAAACGTTTCAAAAGACGCGGTCGCCGTGCCGTCGGCAAGGTCGGAAACGGCGCGAATCACAATGAACGGCACGCTGTTGAGCGCCGCAACCTGGGCAATGGCCGCGCCCTCCATTTCTACGGCGTCCGCCGCAAAATCGCGCTTGATCTTCTCCTTCATTTTGGCGTCGGCAACGAAAATATCGCCACTGGCGATCCGCCCTTTCCGGATCTTTTCGCCCGGAAGGAAGGCCAGCGCGCTTGCCGAAAAGGCCTTGACCAGTTTGGGGTCGGATTGGAAAAAGGTGGGCGTTTTGCCGTCGCCAAAGCCGGAAATAAAGCCCCGGACGTAGCCGAACACCGAAAGGTGAAAGTCGTGCTGTACCAGCCCGGTGCCGATCACAAGGTCACCGACGTGCAACCCGTCGCCGATGCCGCCGCCGATCCCGGTATTGATGAGATAGTCGGGCGCGTAACGGTCGATCAGCACTTGCGCGGTGCGCCCGGCGTTCACTTTTCCAACACCGCTTTTCACCAAAACCAGCTCGTTTTTGCCGATTTTGCCGCGATAGAATGTCAAACCGGCAAACAATTCAACCACCGGGTTCTCCATTTTTGCCTGCAAGTGGCGAATTTCGCTTTCCATAGCGCCGATCACGCCGATTGTTTTACAGTCCATTGTTCAAGGTCTCCTTTTTCTTGCTGATAGAATTATACCATTTTTTTGAAACCTTGTCAACAGAAGAACGCAGAACGCCGAAAGTTTTTTGATTTTTTCAAAAAAAGGGCTTGCATTTCGCTTTGCGTTGTGCTATAATACACCTGTTGCGAAAACGGATTGTTCTTTTGCAATACAGGGGTATAGCTCAGCTGGTAGAGTACCGGTCTCCAAAACCGTGGGTCGCGGGTTCGAATCCTCCTGCCCCTGCCACACATAAAAGCTCGACATTTTGTATCCATTTTACGAAATGCCGGGCTTTTGTTTTGCTTGGAAAGCCGCATAAATAAACGCTTTTCGCCCATTTGAACCCAAAAACCGGATAACATAAAAAAGTCGACATTGTCGACTTTTTTCTATACTGTAAAGGACTCGAACTTTTTTCACTTGTTAATTTTCTGCGTCTTTCGCATACTCGCGTTGACTTTTTTTCAAAAAATGATATAATTGAAATGTAACAAAAGGAGGATTCAATGAACTACACAAAAACAATTCGCAATTATTGTCTGGAAAACAAAGGAAGGATCTTCGACGTGTCCTATTTGAAGGAACACTCCTTTGAAATGGTTCCCTACAAAACGCTTCTCAAAATCTTGAACCGGTTGGTTGAGGAAGGTATCCTCTCGGATGTTTCAAAAGGTATCTACTTGATCAACGAAGAAGGAGTTACCCTGAGGAATGCGGTATTCAATCAATACATCGCCGAAAGCAGGGGTATGTACGCCGGATACGCTTTATATAATCAATTAGGAATCACATCACATAAAAGCGATGTGATAGAAATTTACACCCACCTTTTAAGTGTCCCGCACAAAACGATCGGACCATTTAAATTGACCAGGCTGAATCTCCATTTTAGCGAACAAACCACTTCCCTGGTCGCGTTGCTCGAATGTCTTGAAAACTGCGGCAAGATAGAAGATTTGGAAATTGATCGATTTCTGAATTTGACATTTGAAGCTCCCAAATTCTATTCCGATTTGAACTTCTCCTGGATTACGCAGGATCGGAAATACAAACGCGCTACCGTCAACTCGTTGAGCGAAATACTCAAAAATCTCGGTGTAAAAAACGATTGTCTTGGAATCTTTGAAAGGAATGCGGCAAAATGATTCCTTATGTCTTCCGTCCCACCACAGCGGATTTCTGGAAATGGATTCACCAATATGTTTTAGATGCCAAACTGACCGTCAAAATGGGCAACTGGGACCCAAAATTTTCGAGGACAGAGGATTTCGCATTTGCTCAAAAAATATGCTGGCAATACCGCACCCTCTTGGCTTCTTTGAGCAAAAAGGAACGGGAGTTGGTAGAAAACAAAATCATAAAAGGAAAGGTGATCAACTTCTCCGACAAGGAGGAGCGGATCGCCTTTTCTAATATATTTGCGAACTGGCAGGAGATCTGCTTCCCGGGCGGCAAAAATCACCTCAAAAGGATGTCGATGGAAGAGTTTGGAGCGAAGATCACTGCCCTGCGCGAAAGGAAAGGTTACACGCGCCA
>CAMPBZ010000099.1 GCA_946641795.1 uncultured Clostridia bacterium | reverse complement strand
GAAAGGCGCACGCAGAACTGCAACAGGTCGCGCCAGCCGCGGCTGTAACTTTCCACCTGGCGGGAAATGCCGCTATCCTGTACGGAAACGCCAAAATCGGCCGCCAGCGTGGCTTTGGGAAGGCGCTTGCCGCAAAGCAGGGTAAGATATTCGGCAAAATGCGCGCGGGTTGCGGGCAGGTAGCGGGTGGTCAGGTCGCTGTGCGCTTTTTCCAAAAGATCGCGCGTTTTGCAAAGCAGATCGTAGTTCTTTTTCTGCTCGGCAAGCTGTTCGCCAAAGCGGATAAGATCCTCTTCCCATTCGGGAATTTGCTCGGTTGCGGTTGCAAGCTTGCCCAGGGTGGCAACCAGTTCGGCTCTCCGGGTGTCGAGGTGATTGAGTTCCACTTCAATTTCCCGTTGCTTTTCGGCCAGCGCCAAGGCGTTCGGCTCGGTTTCCAGCAGGGCGGGGTCGGCAATGCCGGCCTCTTCCAGCCCGGCGGCAAACTCTTTCTGCCGATCGGCAAGGTCGTCCAAAATCCGGCTGCGGGTAGCGCAAAGCGCCTCAACCGCTTCCAGCTGCTCGCGCGGAGATGCGGTCGGCTCTTGCGCGGGGCAACGCGCAAAGAAGGCTTCCAGCCGTGCGGCAATCTCCGCCAGTTTTGCTTTGAGCTCTTTTTCGGTTCCGGCCGAGGCGGATTGTTTTTTCCAAAGTCCATCCCAACGGTCCGAAAGTTTGGAAAGCTCCCAAATGCCGGCGGCGGGGTCGGGATCGGTGATCTCGTAACCGGCAAGGAAGGCGCGCAGATCGTCGGCTTTGCGCTGGCATTGCTGTTGCTTTTGGGTCAGTTCTTCGCATTTTGCGGTCGCCGTTTCGCGGTCCGTCTCGGCGGAAGAGCGTTGTGCGCAAAGCAGGGCGATGGCGGCGCGCGGGTCTTGATTTTCGGGAATGCCCAGCCGTTGCAGAACGCGGTTGATCTCGTCGGTTATGTGGTCGTGCTGGTTTTTCCCCGCGCGTTTTTGCCGCACCGCAAGCAGAATGCTGCAAGCAAGCGCGCCAGCGCCAACGCCCAGCGCGGCAATGCCGCCGTACAACAGGGGCAAAACGCTTTGCAACAAGCCCAAAACGAGCAGTACCAGGCCGGCGGGCAACAGCAGGAGCGAAAGGACGAAAAAGACGGTTGCAAGAGGCTTTTTCACGGCTTTTGCGGCCGGTCGTTCGCTGTTCAAAAGCGCGTTTGCCTGTTCCAGCTCCTGCAATCCGGGCAGGGTGGAAAGCTGGCGCTCGGCGGCTTGCAGAGCCTGGCGAGCCGATTGCAATTCGCTGTCGATCTGCGCCTGCTCGGCGTGCAGATCGTTGGCAAACCGGCGCTTTTCTTCCAGCGTTTCGGCGCTCGGCGCACCGGCGGAAAAGCGGCGGGAGAGCGATACCATTTCGGCCTGTTCCTCCTGGTTCAGCCCAACGGCGGCCAGCCGGTTGCGGCAAAGCTCGCTTTCCTCGATCCATTTGCGGCAGTCGGAAAGCTCCTCGCGCGAAGGGATTGCGCCGGGGAAGCTTTTTTCCAGTTCTTCTTTCCTGCGGAGCAGGTCGTCCAGTTTATCCTTCAAGGCGCGCAGAGCTTTCAGCCGGTCGGCGCGCAGGTAGTCCTGTTGCAGGTTCTTTTCTTCCTGCTTCCATTTTGCAATTTGTTCGCGCACCCCGGCAAGCTCGGCTTCCAGTTCTTCCTGTGGCAGCGTTTTCGTGCGTGCCTGGGCAAGTTTTTCTTTGGTTGCGCGGATCTTCTCCTCGGTTTCGCCGATGTAGCCGGCGCCGCCGCGCTTTTTGTAATCCTTTGCGCGGGCGTCCAGCCGGTCAAACGCCTTTTCGTAATAGGACATATCGTGAATTTCGTCAATTCCGGTCAGCTTGGCGCGCACGGTGTCGTTTCCGTCCTTCGCTTTCAGCGCGTGGGCCGAAAGGAAAACGCTTTGTTCAAAGCCCTCGGCGTCAATGCCGAACAGCGCGTTGCCGAGCGGCTCGGAAAACGCGGTAGAGGGCAGTCCGGTTGCAACGTCGTATAGGGCGAACGTTTCGTTCTCCCCAAAGGTGCGCTCAATGCGAAACGTTCCTTTTTTGCAGGAAAAGACCAGGTTGCCGCCAAAGGTGCCGCCCTGCCAGGGGGTGTAGCGCTTGTAATCGTTTTCGTCAAGGTCGCGCTTGCCCGATTTCGGCAGGCCGTAGAACATTGCCTTCAAAAAGGCGGCAAGCGTGGTTTTGCCCCAACCGTTTTCCTCGCAAACCGTGTTCAGTCCGTCGGTCAGGGTCAGGTCGTAGTCGTGCAGTTTTCCAAAATTGGCAACGGAAAGGGAAATCAGTTTCATAGGTCAATCTCCTTTCCGTAAAGCGCCTGTAAGCCCAGGCGGAGGATCGCGTCGCGCTCCTCTTTGGTCAGCGCCTCGTCGGCATACACCAGGCGGATGAATTCGCCTTTGAGGGAATGGTCGTCCCGGTAGTCTTCCGGGCGGATCAAAGGGGATGCCTCATCCTTACGGCGGGCAAACCAAAAGTCTTCCAGCCGGCGGTCTATGCGCAGGTAGTCGGGCTCAAAATCGGGGTCGAGCTCGCCGCACACCGTCAGCTTGACCAGATCGTCGGAGGGAATGCCCGCAAGCGCGGCTTCGGCGCGGCTTTCCAGCTCGGATTGTTTGGTACAGCCCGAAATGTCGAGCTTGACATCGTGCAGGGTGCGCTGCGCAAAGGGAACGAAGGTGTACTTGACCTGATTTTGCGGCGTAACTTCCAAAAGAATATAGCCTTTTGATCCGCATTCGTCAAAGCCGCGCCCTTCGGGGGTTCCCGCATAGCAGGCAACGGCACGGTCGTCCACGCGGTATTTGGTAGAGGAATGGTAATGCCCCAGCGCCAGGTAGTCCACACCCTTTCCGGCGTAGGCATACAGGGGGATCTCGTCGGTGCCGGAGGCCGAAAAGGTTTCCAGCGCTTGTCCGTGCAAAAGAAGAATGTTCACATCTTTCGGGTCAAGCGAAAGCGTTTCGGGCGCCGGGTTTTGCGCGGCGGTGATCACAACGTTTTCCAGGCGGTAGGAGCTCCATTTTTTGGAGAAGGTGTGGAGGTTTTCGGGCAGAGGTTCGCCATCTTCAAACAGGTCGGCGCCGCCGTCGTGGTTCCCGGCCAGGTAGTAAAATTGAATATTCGGGTAGCGGGAAATCGTTTCCAGGACCGTTTTGACCGTGCGCTTGCGGATCTGCCGCGGCGAATCAAACAGGTCGCCGGCAATCAGAACGGCACAAACGCCCTGCTCGTCGGCGGCTTCCACCATCCGGCGGAAGGTGTTCAAAAGCTCGGCGCGGCGCTCTTTTGCCTGCGCGGCCGGAAAATTGGCAAGCGCGGAGTCCAGGTGCAGATCCGCGGTGTGAATGAGTTTCAAGGGAAAACCTCCTTTGGCGTTCTTTTTTCTATTTTACCATATTTTTGAAAGAAAGAAAAGGGGAAAATTGCCGAAAGCCGAATTTTTTTTGACTTTTTGACCGGAATGTGATAAAATAGGGACAGAAACAAGAAAAGGGGGAATGAAAAATGAAACCGCTGGGCATTTATTTGCATATTCCGTTTTGCCGTTCCAAATGCCTGTACTGCGATTTTTGCTCGCTCCCCGCGCGCACCGACGAGATGATGGGCGCTTACGTAGAGCGGCTTTGCCGCGACATTGCGGCAAAAAAAGAGGCCTGCCGGGAATATACCGTACAAACGGTCTATTTCGGCGGCGGAACACCGACCCTCCTTTCGGCAAGCCGGCTGGAAGCCGTTTTGCAAACGGTTTTTCAAACCTTTGCGGTGGAGCCGGGGTGCGAGATCAGCGCCGAGTGCAACCCGGCGACCGGCGGCAAAGAGCTGTTTTCGGCAATGCGCGCAATGGGCTTCAACCGGTTGAGCATTGGTTTGCAGAGCGCCCACCGGGACGAGTTGCGTGCGCTGGGCCGGACGCACGATTTCGGCGGCTTTTTGCAAACCTGGAACCAGGCGCGCGCCGCCGGATTTGATAATTTGAACGTGGATGTGATGTTCGGCATTCCTCATCAGACGGAAAAAAGTTTTGCCGAAACGCTGGAAAAACTCATCCCCCTTGCGCCGGAACACCTTTCGGCGTACGCGCTGACCCTGGAAGAAGGCACGCCGCTTTGGCGCCGCCGGGAAACGCTCCCGCTGCCGGGCGAGGAGGAAACGGCGGCAATGTATTTACAAATGGTGAACTTTTTGGGCGCCAACGGGCTGGAACAATATGAGATCAGCAATTTTGCGCGGCCGGGGTATCAATCGCGCCACAACCGCAAATATTGGGATATGGAGGAGTACCTCGGTTTCGGCGTTGCGGCACACTCGGATTTCGGCGGCGAGCGGTTTGGCAACGGGCGGAATGTCGAGGCCTATCTGCGCGGCGAGGAGATTTGCGTAGAGCGGAGCCGGCCGGGTGCCGTCGAGCGCGAAAACGAGTACGTAATGCTGCAAATGCGGCTTGCCGAAGGGCTGAAACAGCAGGCGTTCTTTGAGCGGTTCGGCCACGGATCCGAGGCATTTTTTGCCAAGCTGAAACCCTGGATCGGCCGGGGCTACGTCCGCAAAACCGCGGAAGGAGCGGCCTTTACGCCAAAGGGCTTTCTCGTCAGCAACGCCATCCTTTCCGAAATTGTGGAATTTGAGGGCTGAAAAGCGCTGAAAGCACTTGACAAAAGCCCGGATTTTATGTAAAATAGAGATGATGAGAAATCAAAGAAAGGCAGGTAGATTTTGATATGGAAGAAAACCAGAACGAACGCGAGTTTTATACGCTGACCGACGAGGAAGGTAACGAGAGCGAATTTGAGCTGATCGGTGCCGCCGAATACAAGGGCAAACAGTATTTTGCAATGATCCCCGCCGGCGAGGAACAGAAAGAGGACGAATTCTGCGAATACGT
Organism: uncultured Clostridia bacterium; assembly: GCA_946641795.1. GTDB lineage: Bacteria > Bacillota > Clostridia > Oscillospirales > CAG-272 > UMGS1865. Next base: position 38 of record CAMPBZ010000099.1, on the reverse strand, counting down.
CATCCTGCGCCTGGATGTGGATGAAAACGGCGAGGAAA
>CAMPBZ010000098.1 GCA_946641795.1 uncultured Clostridia bacterium | reverse complement strand
AGAACCATTGCGGCGTTGCGCGGAAGATGATGGGCTGTTTGCAGCGCCAGCAGTGCGGATATTCGTGCGTCAGTTCCTCGGAGGCGAGGAGCGCGCCGGTCTCTTTCAGGTCGTCCAGAATCGCCTTGTTGGATTCGTCGTAGCGCAGTCCGGCAAACTTTCCGGCTTCGGCGGTCTGGTAGCCGCGGTCGTCCACCGGAACGAGGGGCGGCAGTTTGTAGCGGCGGCAGGTCACGTTATCGTCCGCGCCGAAACCGCCGGCGGTGTGTACGCAGCCGGGACCGCTATCCATGGTAACGTAATCGGCAACCACAACAAGGCTTTCGCGATCCAAAAACGGATGCTGCGCGGTCATATACTCAAAATCTCCGCCGCGGAAAGAGGCGAGAACTTCCCAATTTTCAATGCCGGCGGCCTTCATCGTCTTTTCGCAAAGCGCCTCGGCAAGAATGTAGGTTTCGCCGCTCTCCACGCGCGCCAGAACGTAGGTTTCCACCGGGTTCAGGGCAATGGCCTGGTTGCCGGGGAGCGTCCAGGTCGTGGTCGTCCAGATGACGAAATAGGTCTTGGAAAGGTCGCAGATCCCCGCCAGTTTTCCATGGTCGTCCTTGACGCGGAACTTGACGTAAATGGAGGTGCAGGGGTCGGTCTGGTACTCGATTTCGGCCTCGGCAAGCGCGGTTTCGTCGTGCGGGCACCAATAAACCGGTTTCATTCCCTTGTAGATATAGCCGCGGCGGTACATTTCGCCAAACACCTTGATCTCGCGCGCCTCAAACGAGGGGTTCATCGTCAGGTATGGGTGATCCCAGTCGGCGGTCACGCCCAGCCGCTTGAACTGCTCCATCTGCTTTTCCACAAAGTCCTGCGCAAACTGATGGCAGGCGTTGCGGAACTGGGGAATGGACATTTTTTTGCGATCCAGCTTGTTCTGCTTGATAATGGCGGATTCGATGGGCATACCGTGGTTATCCCAGCCGGGATAGTAGGGTACGTGGAAGCCCGCCATGGTTTTGGATTTGTTGATGATGTCTTTGAGGATCTTGTTCATCGCCGTTCCCATATGGATATTCCCATTGGAGAACGGAGGGCCGTCGTGAATGTTGAACAGCGGTTTTCCAGCGCCGTTTTTCTGCAACAGATCGTACAGTCTGATCTTTTGCCAGTATTCCAGCATACCCGGCTCCCGTTCGGGCAGGTTTGCCCGCATGGGAAATTCGGTGGTTGGCAGATTTAACGTGCTTGTGTAATCTTTTGCCATTTTTTCAACTCCTGTATTTGAAAGAATTTCTTTTTTTGAAATAAAAACCGCCCCACATCCCCCGGAAAGGGGAATATGAGACGGAAAGTTCCGCGGTACCACTCATCTTCGCCGCAAAAGCGGCGCGCTTTTTCCCCCCTTAACGCGGGGCTACGGGTCTGCTTACGCAACCGCCTTTGCGGCCTTGGGCAAACCGACTCGGGAGCGATACCCCATTGTGCGATCCGTACAACTGCGCGCTTTCACCAACTGCGCGCTCTCTGCAAATTGTCCGGCCCGCGGGACTCCGTCACCGTCGTTCGATTATCAGTTTACCATAAGAAACGAAATTTGTCAATCTTTTTATGAAAATAGGAATACTTTTTTCTGTTACAGAACGCCGTACCGTTCGGCATAGCCCTCGTACAGTTCTTCAAACTCCCCGTTGCCGGATTTGACGCCGTTGAGATACTGGTGCGTTTCAAAGGAGTTGTGCCCCAGCTCGATGAGCGCAACGGCAACGTTGGAGCAGTGGTCGGAAATGCGCTCGATGTTGGTGAGAATATCCGAAAGCACAAACCCGTGCTCAATGGTGCAGTTACCGGCCACCAGGCGGTCGATGTGGTGATCCTTGGTGGTAGAGATCAAGCGGTCGATCACCTGTTCCAGCGGCTCGACCTTGCGGGCAAGCTCCACATTCCCGGTGCGGTAGGCTTCCTCGGTCAGATCCAGAATTTCGCTTGCGGCCGCAAGGGCGGTTTGCAATTCCTTCATCGCGTCGGCCGAAAAGACGATTTTTTTCTCGTTGATCTCGCGCGAGACCTTCATCAGGTTAACGGCATGGTCGCCCAGCCGCTCAAAATCGCCGATGGTGTGCAGCATTTCGGAAACCTTGCGGCTATCCGCCACCGAAAGATTTTTGGTGCCCAGCGGCACCAGATAGGTGCCGAGCTTATCCTCAAAAAGGTCCAGTTTGTTTTCCTGCGCCTCAATTTTTTCGGCAATTTCCCGGCGGTAATCAAACAGAATTTCAAACGCGTCCTGCAACACGCTGCGCGCAAGGGTGCACATTTCGCCGGTCTTATTGGCGCATTCGGCAATGGCGACCGAGGGAACGCGCAGCAGGCGCTCGTCCAGCGTAAAAACAGCCTCGCGCTCTTCCTGCTTCTTTTCGCGCACCAGCTTTTCCACCAGCCGCGTAAGCGGTTTGGAAAGCGGCAGGAAAAGAAGGGTCAAAATCAAATTGTAAACGGTGTGGATCAGCGCAATGCCCCAGGGGGTGACCGCCTCGGCCGCAAAGGGCAACAGGCCGAAATGTTCCAGCACAAGGAAGACCGGAAGCCCGACCAGCGCGCCCAGGATTTTGATTGACAGGTGCGCAACGGCAACGCGCTTGGCATTGGTGTTGGCGCCAATGCAGGAGATAAGCGAGGTGGCGCAGGTGCCGATATTCAATCCCATCACCATCGGAATGGCCATGGCATAGCTCATCCCGCCCGAAAGCGAAATGGCCTGCAAAACGCCGATGGTTGCGGCCGAGCTTTGCACCACGGCGGTAAAGCCGAGCGAAACGACCAGGCCGAGATAGGGGTTTGCAAGGCTCCGCAAAACCTCCTCAAATTCGGGCTTTGCCGCCAGGTCACTGACCGAATTGCTCATCTGCGTCATACCGAACATCAAGAGCGCAAAACCGATCATCACCGTGCCTACGGTTTTCTTTTTGTCGGTTTTGGTAAACATCAACAGCACAATGCCAATGATGGCAACGATGGGCGAAAAATGCGAGGGTTTGAGCATTTGCACCCATACCACCTCGTTTTGAATGCCCGAAAGCGAAAGGATCCACGCCGTCAGCGTAGTGCCAACGTTGGCGCCCAGAATGACATAAATGGTTTGCGAAAACTGCATCAGCCCCGAACTGACAAGGCCGACGAGCATGACCGTTGTTGCCGATGAGGATTGCATTGCAACCGTAATGACAACGCCCAAAAGCAGGCTCAAAATGGGATTTGACGTGACCTTTTTGAGCGTGCGCTCCAACCCGCCCGACGCCATTTTGGAAAGCGAGGACGACATGGTGTGCATTCCAAACAGGAAGAAGGCCAATCCCCCAATGAGCGATAAAACCTGGTAAAGTTCCATTTTACAACCTCAAAATCGTTTCATTTTTGCTTTTTGACAATACTATTCTGTATTTATTATAAAGAAAAATACAAAAAATGTCAAGAACCGTTTGTGCAAAAAAAGCGCCGCCGGAAATTCCGGCGGCGCAGAGAGAGGATATTTTTTTACAGTTCGAGCGTACCCGTGGAGATGAGCCGTCCCGAACGCGCCGAGAAGAGCACGATCTCGGATTTGCCGAAATCGAAATGTACCTTTTCTTCCAGCGCAAAGGTGATCTTTCCGAAGGAAACGCCGGTGAGGAGCAGTTTGCCAACGCGCAACCGCACGGTGGTTTCCATACCGGTAGGCATGGAGCTGTAAACCTCGGCCGGGATCTTCCCGTTTTTGCTGATTTGAATGGCCTCGGGACGGATGCCAAGAATGAAGTCATCATCGCCGATGGGGCGCTCTTCCTCAAATTCGGTTTCATCCACTTTGGCAATGTGGCATTTGAAAACGGTATCCTTGTTTCCTTTTTCCACGTTGCGCTTATCTTTGAGCAGTTCGGCGCGCCATTCGGCAATTTCGCGGTCCTTTTCGTAGTCGCCCTTGATCCATTCGGCAAGGTCCAGCGGCTCGGTGGGGCGGAACATTCCTTTCACGCCTTCCAGGAAGGTCAGCTCAATTCCGCCATCCACGGCTTCGCCGTGCGCCTGCGCAAAGTTGATGGCAGGGCTACCCACAAAGTCGGCAACAAAGGTGTCGCTCGGGTTGCGGTAAACGGTGAGCGGTGCGTCGTACTGGCGGAGCACGCCGTTATCCAAAAGGCAGATCTTGGTGGCAAGCGTCATAGCTTCCATCTGGTCGTGGGTAACGTAAACAAAGGTGCTTCCCGTATCCAGGTGCAAGCGCTGCAGCTCGGAGCGCATTTCCAGACGGAGCTTGGCGTCCAGGTTGGAGAGCGGTTCGTCCATAAAGAGCACGGTGGGCTCGGGCGCCAGCGTTCTTGCAATGGCAACGCGCTGCTGCTGACCACCGGAAAGCTCGGCTGGATAGCGATCCATAAACATACCGATCTTCACGATGCGCGAAACGCGGCGAACGGCAAGGTCCACTTCCTCTTTGGAAAGCTTGCGGACTTTGGTAATCACTTCGCCGTCCTTTTCGTACTCAAAGTTTTCGTTCAGGGTAAAGCCCTTTGCCTCGGCGGCAGCTCTTTCGCCGTCCACCAGATTTTGCAATCTTACAATTTCTTCGGCAGGGTCTCTCCCATCGTGAACACCCAAGGCGAGCAGTTCTTTGGCGGTGTAAATGGAAATTTCGTAGGTGTCAATCAATTTGAGAATGGCTCTTTGGGGGTTGAGTTTTCCATCCTTATCGGTGGAATCGTTGATCAGCGCGGCAAGTTTTTGCGCGTCGGCAAGAATTTCAACCTTTCTTTGCGCCGTTTTCGCCTTGAAATTGACTTTGGGCATTTCCTCTTTGATGTTGGTAAGACCAAAGGAAATGTTTTGGTAAACGGTCATATTCGGCCAAAGGGCGTAGTTCTGGAACAAAAAGCCCACGCGCCGCTTGTTGGCCGGAACGTTGATACCCTGCTCGCTATCGAAGACCACGCGGTCGCCGATGGTAATTCTGCCGCTGGTGGGGGTTTCCAGACCGGC
>CAMPBZ010000097.1 GCA_946641795.1 uncultured Clostridia bacterium | reverse complement strand
GCACCGACGAAATGCTTGCCGATTATTCCGCCATCAACCGCCGCCATTGGGAAAAGCTGGAACGCGGCGAATTGACCAAACCGCAGGTTTTGGAAGGGCGGTTCCTTGAATTTTTTACCAAATACGGCATTCGCACCGATTGCATTGCCGATTTTAACCGCGGTTATCAAACCGATTTGGGTGAAACGATCTGCTTTCAAGACGGCGCCGTGGAGGTTCTGACCGCGCTTGCCCCGGTGGTCAGGCAGTACGCCGTAACCAACGGCACCAAGATCGCCCAGGCACGCAAGCTGGAAAAATCCGGCTTGAACAAGATTTTGGACGGGGCGTTCATTTCCGAGGACGTTGGTGCCGAAAAACCGTCGCCTGCCTTTTTTGAGGCGGTTTGGAAGTCGATCGGCGCATTTGCGCCCGACGAGGTGATGATCATTGGCGACTCGCTGACCAGCGATATCCGCGGCGGCAACAACGCCGGCATTCGCACCTGCTGGTATTGCCCGGCCGGGGCGGCTCTGCCTGCCGGCCTGCGTGTGGATCATCAAATTACAAGCCTGCGGCAGGTGCCGGAACTGGTGCGCGCAATGAACCGAACGGAATAAGATTGCATATCCTATTTTCAAACTTGAAAAACGGGAGGAATACGGAATGAAGGTATTACTGCTCAACGGCTCGCCCCGCGCAAACGGGAATACGGCGGCCGCATTGAACGAGATGAAAAGCATTTTTGAAGAAAGCGGCGTAGAGGTCGAGGTCGTGCAGGTGGGTAACAAGCCGGTGCGCGGCTGCATTGCCTGCGGAAAATGCTATGAAAAAGGGAAATGCGTGTTTGACGACCTTGTCAACGAGACTGCGCCAAAGTTTGCCGAATGCGATGGGCTTGTCATTGCCTCGCCGGTTTATTATGCCTCGGCAAACGGTTCGCTGATCGCTTTTTTAGACCGGTTGTTCTACTCTTCGCATTTTGATAAGCGGATGAAGGTCGGCGCCTCGGTTGCCATTGCGCGCCGCGCGGGAACAACCGCTACCTTTGACCAGCTCAACAAGTATTTTACCATTTGCGGTATGCCGGTGGCCTCCTCCAACTACTGGAACGAGGTGCACGGCGGAGCACCCGGCGAGGCGGAAGCCGACGCCGAGGGAATGCAAACCCTGCGCACGCTGGCGCGGAATATGGTGTTTTTAATGAGATCCATTGCGCTCGGCAAGGAGCAATTCGGCCTGCCGGAGCAGGAACCCCGCGTTTTTACCAACTTTATTCGTTAAACGGCAACCGGCCGGAAAGGAATTGGTATGGAACAAGAAAAAACGGTCAACCGTACAAAATCTATTGTAAAGGTCAGCCTGTACGGCATTGGCGTAAACCTTATTTTGGTCGCTTTCAAGGCCGTTGTCGGCTTTTTGGCAAATTCGATTGCCGTGGTGCTGGACGCGGTGAACAACCTTTCGGATGCGCTTTCCTCCATCATCACCATCATCGGTACCAAAATTGCCGGCAAGGGGGCCGACAAAAAGCACCCTTACGGCCACGGGAGAGTGGAGTACATCACATCCTCCATCATTGCCGTCATTATGCTGGCTGCCGGCGTTACGGCGCTGAAAGAGTCCATTGAAAAGATCATTACGCCCTCGGAGACCGATTTTAAGGTCTATTCGGTCATCATCATTGCCGGGGCGGTCGTTGCAAAGGTCTTTTTAGGCATCTATTTCCGCAAGAAGGGCAAGCAGTTCAACTCCACCTCGCTCGTTTCTTCCGGCACCGACGCGCTTTTTGACGCCGTTCTCTCGGTGGCAACGCTGGTTTCCGCCGTGATCGCTATGGTTTGGGGCTACAACATTGAGGGCTTTTTGGGCGTTGGCATTTCGGTTTTCATCCTCAAAGCGGGAATTGAAGTGATGCGCGAGGCGCTCAACGAGCTGATCGGCGTTCGGATCGACGCGGAGCTTGCCGAAGGGATCAAAAACAAAATTGCCTCGTTTGAGGAAATTCACGGCGCGTACGACCTGGTTTTGCACACCTACGGGCCGGGGCAGTTGATCGGCGCCGTGCACGTGGAGATCGACGACGACCTGACCGCCAAGCAGATCGACACGCTGACCCGTAGAATTACCGCCGACGTTTACCGCGAGTTTGGCGTTGTGCTGACGGTTGGCATTTATGCCAGCAACACCTCGGACGATATTTCCAAGGCCATTCGCCTGGCGGCGGAGGAAAAAATACGCGAATTTCCGCAAATTTTGCAAATGCACGGCTTTTATATGGAGCGCGAGGCAAAGGTGGTCTCCCTGGATATTATCGTCGATTTCCAGGAAAAAGACCCCAAAGCGATTTGCGCAAAGCTTTGCGCCGATTTGCAGGAAAAGTTCCCGGAATACCGGTTTTATATCAATTTGGATCGCGATTTCAGCGATTGAGAAAGGATTTTGAAAAATGGCAAAAAACGTGTTTGGCGTGTTGAACACCGCCGACCGGATCGACGGAGCGGATTTTATCATTCGCACCAACTCGCCGGAAATGCTGGAACAGCTGGATCAGATCAGCGGGGAAGCGCAAGCCTTCTCGGCGCAGAGTGCGCCCTCCCGGCGCCTGGCGCTGCTGCGCACGATGCTGTTGACGCTGGGCGTGTTCTTCCTGATGATCGGGGTGATGAACGCAAGCTCGGCCGGGGCGCTTTCGTTTGCGGGCGTTTTCCAGACTTCGCCGTTCTATATGATCGCCGGCGCCGTTTCGCTGGTTGCCTCCATTGTGCTGATTGTGATTGAGCGCAAACGCCTGAAAAAAGCGGCGCAAAGCGATACGCTTGCCGAGTGGCGCGCGCGTTCGCAGGCGGCGCAGGAGGAGGCTTATCGGGCGTTGCAGGTTCCGGAGGACGCGATTGCAATGGATCTTTTGACCGCCACCTACACGCTGAAAAACGGCGCTGTGCGCAACGCCACCTGTACCGCGTTCGATTTTCGCGCGTGGATCGAGAACGGTTGCCTTTGCCTTGCCGACGTGGAAAGTGTGGTGGCTGTTCCGTTGGATACCTTGAAGGGCATTTCCGAGGTCGCCGGAAAAATCGTGTTCTATTTTTGGAACAAGAAGGAGCCACCGGAGGCCGAGCCCTACCGGCAGTACCGCATTCGCCGCACCTTTTTTGGTGCTTATTCGGTCAAAGGCGTGCGCGCGGCGCATATCCGCTCGGATTTTGGGGAATACGATCTTTTGATCCCGCCTTATGAACTGGAAACCTTCCTGCGCCTGACCGGCAAAGCGATCCGCACAGAGGAAGAACAAAAATAAAAAGACGTTTTTTGGAGGCGTTTTTATGAGAAAATCGGATATTGTAAAACTGGTATTTGTTATTCTGTTGACACTGATTGCCCTTTATTGTTGTGTTATGGCCATTTCGGTCCGCGTTGGGTTACAGCAATCCAAAAACAACACAAGCGGAAACAATGTAGGCTATGCGCTGGGCTTTGCTTTTGCCGCCGCATTCGGCTATCTGATTGCCATTCTGGTCGCCTTTGCCGGTATCCTTGCAGACCTGATCTCAATTTTGCTGTGCGCGTTCGGGCTCCGGGCGCCGGTTGGCGGGGTGAAGATCACCTTCCTTGTGCTGATGATTTTGAATGTGGTTACCATTGGCGTAACCGCCGTTGGAACCTTTGTAGGAATTTGACGAATTTGCGCTTGTATTTTTTGAAAAAAGGCGGATGAGAAAATGAGCTTTCTTCGTAAATTCGCGCGGGCAACCCCCGTTCAGTACATTTTTATTGTACTGCTGGGCATTGCCTACGCTACGGTAAACGAAATTTTCGTTTTTCAAAACCAATTTGCCCCCGCGGGGATCATGGGTCTTGCAACGCTGGTACAGGAGGCCTTCCATTTTAACGTTGCCTACCTTTACCTGTTTGTCAACGTACCGCTTTTGACGGTTGCGTTCTTTGTTATCAAGCGCAAATTTGCCGTGCGCACGTTGCTGTTCGTTCTGGTCAGCTCTTCGGCGTTCTTTGTGCTGCGCGAGATCGGCATTGAAAAAATCGCCTTTGTTGCCGGGGATACCGGCGGCAAACTGCTTGCCGCCATTGCCGCGGGATTTTTCAACGGGATGATCTACATTATGCTGGTTTGGAACGACGCCTGCACCGGCGGAACCGATGTGATTGCCGCGCTGATCAACCGCAAGCACCCGGAAACCAACGTGATCTGGCTGATTTTTAGTCTGAACGCGGCGGTGGTTTTGCTCTCCTTCTTCGTTTACAAAAACTCCTATCAGCCGGTGCTGTTGTGCATTGCCTACATCTTCGTCTTTTCGCGCGTCAGCGACGCCGTTTTCAAAGGCTCGCGCAGTGCCGTAAAGTTTGAGGTGGTTACCACCCACCCGGAGGAAATTGCGCAGGAGTTGTTTGCAACCATGCGCCACGGCTGTACGGCCGTTCAGGTGCGCGGGGAATACACGCATACCGACCGCTCAATGCTGATTTGCGTGATCAACCGCCGCGAGGTGGTGGAGTTTGAGCGCATCATTCGCAAATACGACGATACGTTCGCCTATTTTTCGGGCGTGAACCGCATTGTAGGCTCGTTTAACCGTTTTGGAAAGGGAACCCAAAAGGCCGACGGCGACAGCGAGGAAGAATAGCCTTAACAATGCAATAAAAAAGGAAGCGTTTGGACAACGCTTCCTTTTTTGTATTGTTTTTTATTCGCTCCGCAGGGCCTCCACCGGGTTCTTGCGCGAGGCAAATCCCGCGGGTACCAGCCCGGCAATCAGGGTCAGCCCCATACTGATCAGCACCAGGATCAGCGCCGCGACCGGGGGCAGGAAGGCTTTGAGCGAGGCAATGCCGGTCAGGTGGCGGAGAATGATGTTGATGATTTGATCCAGCAGGACCGAAACCACAATGCCGATGGTGCCGGCAACAAAGCCGATGATGAGCGTTTCGGCGTTGAAGACGCGCCCAACGTCCCGGCGCGAGGCACCGATGGAGCGCAGAATGCCGATCTCCTTGGGGCGTTCGAGCACACTGATATAGGTGATAATGCCGATCATGATGGAGGAAA
>CAMPBZ010000096.1 GCA_946641795.1 uncultured Clostridia bacterium | reverse complement strand
GTTTGCAAGACCCTCGCTGTACCCAAGGGATTGCAGGCGGCGCAGGATCATCGTCATATCAATCAGCTTGGTCAGGTTGACCGAAACTGCCCCAAGCGTAATGGGAATGGCCAGTTTGGCAAGCGAGGCGCAGATCGAGCCGATCTTTTCCCGCTTTTCCGGCGCTTTTTCATTGCTCGGAATATTTTGATTGCGAAACCGGCGCTTTTCAAAGATCAAATAGAATAATGAAACGAGCGTTCCAAGCGTCAGCCCGACGCCGGCGGCCGCCGCGACCTGGTGGGTCGGTCTGCCCGCTTGAAGCGCGGCGCGTGCCAAAAGCAAACCGAAAACAAGTTTGCCCACCGCCTCGATCAACTGGGAGACCGCCGTTTGCGCCATTTTCCCAAATCCTTGAAAATAGCCGCGCAAAGCCGAGGAGATACAAATCAGCAAAACGGTTGGTGAAATGGCAAGAATGGAAAATCTTGCGTTTTCACTGCGGATCAAATTGCAGAACTGCCTTGCAAAAACTGCCATCAGAATACTGCCGACCAACCCGATCAGCAAAAAGGCGATCAACGCCGCCCGGAACAGGCGCTTGACCCGTTCGCCTTCCCCTTTTGCCAGCGCCGCCGAGATCAGCACCGAAAGCGCCACCGGAAGCCCGGCCGTTGCGATCACGCAGAAGAAAGCGTAGATCTCGTAAGCGGAATTGAAATAACCCATGCCTTCCGCTCCGAGGTAGGAAAGCATGGGTATTTTGTAAAACAATCCGACGATTTTGACCAAAACGGTGGAAACCGAAAGGAGAAAAACGCCGGATAAAAAGGTTTTTTTCACATTTTGCGGCTGATTTTGCATTCTTTCCCTACTCCCTTTCGCATTCGTTTCGGGTAAATTATATGCGAGCGGGAGAAAAGCTATGCCTTAAATAAATTCCCGGTACAGGGAGTTCGGCGAAATCATGGCAGAATTGACCGGCTGAACGTTTTGAATTGATTGCAAAATCTCCTTTGCCGTTTCCGCAAACGGATCGTCCTTGGGCATTTCCGCAAGCAGGTTGATCAAAAACGGTTTCAAAACGCCGATTTCGTACGGCATTGTGGAATCCACCGTAAAATTGCAGGTCGGCAAATACGGGAAAATGTTTTTCTCCTCATTTTCCCGCACGTTTTTCCAAAGCGAAAAGGTAAACGAGGCGGGAGAACCGCGGTAGATCACGTCCCGGACCAGCCTTCGCAGCAAGCGGATCTCATTGGGCAAAAAGGTATGTCCTCCAACGGCAATACCGGATTGCGGCAAAATGGCAATGCTCTTATAAGCAACGCCTTGCAGAATGGCATTGACGCTCGGATACAAAATCTGGATGCCTTCCAGCAAGAACAAATCGTTCTTCTGCGGGATTACGCGCGCACCGGGCTCCCGCAGTCCGGTATAAAAGTTAAAATGCGGAAGATCGGTCGGCTTGCCGGAAAAAAGCGAAAGCAAACATTCTTGAAGAAACGCGGTATCAATCGTTTTTTCCGAATCGTAATCCAGTCCCTCTTTCCCGCTCTCTTTGGAGAGCTTCAAAAGACGGTTCTTTTCATAATAAAAGTCATCAACCGAAACGACGTGAACGGTACGGCCGGCTTGTGAGAACCGGGCGGTCAGCATATTGGCCGCCGTGGTTTTGCCGGAACAGGTCGGCCCGGTCAAGCCGATCAAAAACAGCTCTTTTTCGGCCGAAAGCGCATTTGCAAGCTCCATAAGAGAGGCTTCAAACGCCAAATCGGCATTGGTGACCTGTTTTTGCAGTTCTTCAATAGAAAGATCGCTTGGAAAAATATGTTTGTTCATTTCAAAAGCCCTTGCTCGCGATAGAATGTTTCAATTTGATCGCATTTTTCCTGCGTGCTTTCATCGCGCAGGTATTCGTAGGGATATTTGGGATAAAAGAGGCGCTGGATCAACGGCGCGCCGCCTTCCTGCGGCTGGTAGTTGACCAGTTTGGAAACGGCTCCGGCACCCACGGCAAAAATGGAATGGACTTCTTCCATCATATAAACGTTGTAGGCGCATTCTTTCCCTTCCAGCGCAAAACCAACGTTTTCATAGTTGCCAACGGTATTCTTTTGCCGGTACATATAGTACGGTTTATAGCCTTCCTGCTGGGTTTTCAGCTGGGAGTAATCCACGCATTTTCCGGCGTCGCCCCCGCGCACCGAATACACGTGGCTATCCTGCCGCAGAATATCCGCCGCTTTTTTGATGCAAAACGTATGTACGGTAATATTTTCCGGCCGCAAAGCCAAAATCTGATCGAAGGTTTTGGAAAAGATTTTGAAATTGTCGCCCGGCAAACCGACGATTAGGTCGGTATTGATGGTTGGAATGCCGGAATTGCGCGCAATGTCGTAGGCGCGGAAAAACTCTTCCACGGTGTGGCATCTTCCAACGTTGGCAAGCACCTCGTCGCAAAGCGACTGGGGATTGACGCAGGTGCGCGTAACGCCGTATTCTTTGGCAACGGCAAGCTTTTCGGCCGTAATGGTGTCGGCTCTGCCGGCTTCCAGCGTAAACTCCTCCAAAGCGGAAATATCGGTCTCTCCGGCAATGCAGTCCAGCAGCACGCGCAGCTGTTCGGCCGAAAGAATGGTGGGCGTTCCGCCGCCGATATAAATGGTTTTCAGGCGCAGCCCCAGCTTGCGGATCAAGGCAAATTCGGCGCGCAGATCCACCAGCAGTTTTGCCAGATAATCGGGGATCAACGACAACAATTTTTTGGAAGTGTAGGAAACGAAGGAACAATAGGAACACCGCGTTGGGCAAAACGGAATGGAAATATACATACTGCAATCACGCGGGTCGGGATTACCGATCATCTTTTGCTCGCAAAGCGCAACATCGGTTGCAAGCGCGGCTTTTTTGGGAATTACGAAATATTCGCTTGTCAAAATGCGCTTGGTGCGCGTTTTGCTGATGCCGTGCCGCAACAGGTCGGTAGCAACCTTGGAGGGGCGCACGCCGGTCAGCATTCCCCAGGAAGGCCGGTAGCCCAACAGCTCGCCCCAGGCGGAAACGACCGCGGCACCGCAAACCATTTTTGCCGTTTTTTCCTCGGTGTAATAGGGGGAGAAATCCAGCGCACGGCTGCAAACCACCTTATTGCCGCCGAATTTTGCCGTTGCTTTTGCGTTGTAACCCTTTGCGCGTTTGGTCAATTTCAGGCGCAGTTCCGGCGCTCCCGGCTGGTTTTGCGCCGCCGCACCGAATTTTTCACCGGGGAAAAAGATCATACACAATGTTTGAATGTAATATACGTTGATGTCCCCGTCTAAAACCAACTTCATAATTTCATTCCTTCTGCAAGCCCCTGCATCCGGGGTCTGCTTTTTTATTTCTTTTTCAGGGTTTCGGTGTCCAGCAAAATGGTCACCGGGCCGTCGTTTACGAGCGATACCTGCATATCGGCGCCGAAAATGCCGCACTCCACCTTTCCCGTTTGTTGGCGGATATAGGTTTTGAATGCCTCGTAAAGCGAATTTGCCAGCTCCGGCGGCGCGGACGCCAAAAAGTCCGGCCGGTTGCCGTGCCGGCAGTTTGCCAGCAGCGTAAACTGGGAAACCACCAATACTTCGCCGTTTACATCCCGCACCGAGCGGTTCATTTTGCCGTTTTCATCCGAGAAAATGCGCAGTTTCAATATTTTTTCGGCAAGGGTAACAACATCTTCCTCGCTATCCCCGTCGGCAACGCCCAAAAGGATCAGGAGCCCCTGGCCGATCGCACCGACCGTCTTCCCTTCGATTTCCACTTTCGCGTTTCTGACGCGCTGAATGACTGCTTTCATTGTAAGCCTCCCGCAATCAGGCAAATCCGCGCGAAATGCGGCGGACTCCCGCAAGAGATTGCAGGCGGGAAACGATGGAATGATAATGCTCGGTGTTCTTGCACCCGATTTTCATATTGAGAATGGAGCCGTCCTCGTTTTTGCTGACGGCGTTGATTTGCAGAATGGAGACCCGCATTTCGGCCAAAACCGCGGTAATTTCCGCCAAAATGCCAATGCGGTCGTCCACCCAGATCTGCAACAGCGCCTCGTAAATGCCGGTATCGTTGCCACCCTCGGCATTTTCCCAATACGCTTCTTTCCAACGATCGGCGCTTTCGGGATTCTTTCTGCCGGCAATCACGTTCGGACAGTCGATTTTATGAATGGAAATGCCGAAACCTTTGGTCACAAACCCGATGATGGGGTCGCCCGGCAATGGGTTGCAGCACTTGGCAAATTTGATCATACAGCCGTGCTCCCCGTCCACCACAACGCCGCCGTTGGAGCGCATATTGTGGGGCTTGCGGGTTTGCACCTGATCGGGCGTGAGCTGCGGTTTGGCAGCCTCTTCCAAATGCACCACACGGCCGCAATCTTCGGGCAGACGTTTGATAAACTTGGAAACGGCCAGCCCGCCGTAACCGATGGCGTTGTAAAAATCCTCGTTGCTGTTGTAGCCGAAGCGCTCGGCAATGCCCTTTACAATCTCTTCCCTTTGCGCCTCGGTCACCGGGCCGCGGCAGATCTTGCGGATCTCAATTTCCACAAGGTTTTTGCCGAGGATCACGTTATCGGCCCGCTGTTCCTTTTTGAACCACGCGCGGATCTTGGCGCGCGCGCTGCTGGTCTTTACGATATTCAGCCAATCGCGGCTCGGCCCTTTTGCCGAAGAGGAGGTCAGAATTTCAACGATCTCTCCGTTTTGCAGGGTACGGTCGATTGGAACGATCATTCCGTTGATCTTACCGCCGATCATCTTGTTCCCGATAGCCGAGTGAACGGCATAGGCAAAGTCGATCACGTTTGCGCCGTTGGGCAGTGAAATCACGTCGCCCTTGGGGGTAAAGACGAAAACTTCGTCGTGGAACATATCGGTTTTCAGAGCGCTCATGATCTCGTCCGGGTCGCGGGTATTGTCCTCGGCCTCCAAAAGACCGGCGATCCATTCCAGCTTGCGGTCGATCTCCTCCTTGGAGGTGGCGCCCGATTTGTATTTCCAGTGCGCGGCAATACCGTATTCGGCAATCTGGTGCATCTCCCAGGTGCGGATCTGCACCTCGAACGGAATGCCGTCC